>NZ_JBGTZA010000078.1:0-429 GCF_041807805.1 Streptococcus sp. E29BA | reverse complement strand
TTTGAGGTAGGAGCCTGAAAATACAAAAGCGACTAGTTGAAGCAGGAAAGGCAAAATGAGCTTCATCGCTCAAGACTTTAACTCGCTCAAAATCCTAGCTATTCTAGATGGTCGAACACAAGCCACCATTCGCAACCACTTTCTGCGCTATCCGAGAGACGTCAGGAACCGTGTTAAGGTCATCACCATGGACATGTTTAGCCCTTATTACGACATCGCTAAGAAACTATTTCCTATGGCTAAAATTGTTCTCAATCGTTTCCACATTGTCCAGCATATGAGCAGGGCAATGAACAGGCTACGTGTTCAGATAATGAACCAGTTTGATCGAAATTCTCACGAGTACAAGGCACTCAAACGCTACTGGAACCCTCGCTCTCTCGTTTTCAAGCTCGGGCTAAACTAGTCCACTGGACTAGTTTACTCCAA
>NZ_JBGTZA010000077.1:0-534 GCF_041807805.1 Streptococcus sp. E29BA | reverse complement strand
GTCGGAAACGCAAGTATTCCTCTTACAAGGGCGAGGTAGGAAAGAAGGCTGACAACCTGATTCAACGTCAGTTTGAAGGAGCTAAACCTTATGAGAAGTGCTATACAGATGTAACGGAGTTTGCTTTAACGGAGGGAAAAGTGTACCTATCCCCTGTTATGGATGGTTATAATGGTGAAATTATTGACTTTACTTTGTCTCGCTCACCGAACTTGAGACAGGTACATACCATGCTTGAAAAAACCTTTCCAGCTAACCGTTACGAGGGAACCATTCTCCATAGTGACCAAGGATGGCAATATCAACACTGGTCTTATCATCACTTTTTGGAATCTAAAGGGATTCGTCCTTCGATGTCTCGTAAGGGGAACAGTCCTGATAATGGCATGATGGAATCCTTCTTTGGCATTCTCAAGTCTGAGATGTTTTATGGATTTGAGAACACCTTCACATCACTAGAACAACTGGAACAAGCAATTAGCGATTATATTTTTTACTACAATAACAAACGAATCAAAACAAAATTAAAAGGAC
>NZ_JBGTZA010000076.1:0-536 GCF_041807805.1 Streptococcus sp. E29BA | reverse complement strand
TAGACATAGAGTTCTCCTGTTTTCTTTAGTGTAGAACACTTTATAAATTCTGTCTAGTTTAGTGTAACCGATTCAATGGCTTTAATCCACTCAAGGTATACGCGGTCTTAAGAGGATAGAAATCTTGTTCGCTCTCGTTCTACTTTATAGAGATATTCCAAATCATCATAATTTTTATCATTCAGTAGTTTATCTGATAGTTGTTTGAACTCAGATAAGTCAAATGTTAATTCTATTTGGTCATTGAAAAAATAATCCAAAGGGACTTCTAGATTTTGGGATAGTTGGAACAAAAGTTCTGCAGAAGGCATCAAATGATTACGCTCAATTTTACCAATCTAACTTTGTTCACAAATCCCATCAGCAAGGACTTTTTGAGAGAGTCCTAATTCTTTTCGTCTCATTTTGAGTTTGTCAGATATCATTGTCATCACCTTGCTTCTTTTCATGGTATATTATCCTCATTGTACAAAAGTTAGTCATAAACAGCAACATTTTTAATTTTAAAATTAAAAAAATCAAAAAATACACAAATA
>NZ_JBGTZA010000075.1:0-625 GCF_041807805.1 Streptococcus sp. E29BA | reverse complement strand
CGCCCTTGTAAGAGGAATACTTGCGTTTCCGACGAATACGAGCAGCTAGTTTCATCTCTGTCATCAAACGTTGTACCTTCTTGTGGTTGACACAGAAGCCTCGATTGCGAAGTTCCAAGTGAATACGACGATAGCCATAGTTGCCCTTGTGTTCGTCATAAATGGCTTGGATTTCAGTCTTAAGTGCCGAATCCTTGTCTTCTTTTGCCAGTTGTTTGATGTGGTAATAATAACTTGATTGCGCTAGATCTAAAATATCAAGTAATAGCGTTAGGGCAAACTCATCTTTTAGTTCTTGGATGACTCTTGTTGCTTTTTGAGTTTTGCCTCGTCCCGTAAGCGGTAATCTCTCAACTTTTTTAGCACGGCGTTCTCCGCTCTAAGGTATTCCAGTTCTTTTTGAAGACGTTCTAGCTCCGTCATTTCTTCCCAAGTTTTCGTTTTCTTTCGTCCCATCTTTGGCGGTCTCCCTCTTGATTTCTCAAGAATAGTATACCCGTTTTTCTTGTATTGCGCTATCCAGTTTGGAAGCAGCCCACGGTTCGGAAGAGCATACTCAAGAGAGACGGACAGTTGAGACTGACCTTCAAGAAGGACTTTATCCATGATTTCTTGTTTTAACTCG
>NZ_JBGTZA010000074.1:0-691 GCF_041807805.1 Streptococcus sp. E29BA | reverse complement strand
ATCACTCACCTTCAAGTTGTTTGATTAATTTTTTCACTTTTGTAATGATATTCTTTTTCCCTTTAAAAGCATTTCCGGAAGCGAGTTTTTGGACAAGATTCCACTCTTCGTTAGTAAGTAATTTTTTAAGTCTATCAAGACTATCTTTAAAGCAGATGAATTCATCAAGCAAGATTTCAGGATTAGGAATAAGGTGAGCAACCTCGCTAATATCTTCGTAAGAGAGTTTGTTTAACTGTCTCTTTTTAGACTCCTGTTTTCTTAATTCATCATTCACAAGATTAGAGAACTTAGTTTTAAAGTAGACTCTAAGTTTTTCCTGATTATCGCATAAGTCAGGTTGCTTGTCTAACAATGTATAAAGGCAAATCATGGCCTCCTGCTCCCAGTCCTCCAACTCCCAAAGTTTAATGTAGTAGAGATTTCTTAGCTTCAAGACAATAGGTCGGACAATACGGTAAGAGTTTGAAAACATCACATCAGTTAACATGGCTAACTATCTCCTTGTTTTTGATGTTTTTATTGTACGGCGATGTCTGTTCAAGCAACAGGACGCAGATGTCCCAAAGCCAAGGGAAAGAAAAAAGAAAAAAAGTGTTGACACACCTAAACGCATGTGATAAGATATAACAGTTCTCGAAAGAGAGCATGAGTCTGAGAGAGCGGACGAAAAAAACTTTTAAAAAAGTTT
>NZ_JBGTZA010000073.1:0-722 GCF_041807805.1 Streptococcus sp. E29BA | reverse complement strand
GGTAGTGTGGTTACGTACAGTTTACACGACAGAAACGCTATGAGTTTTTTTGTTGCACTATATTTTACAATTTATCACAATAATAAAATCTTGGTCAAACGCGTCATCGCCAAGTCTGGTGACTGGGTTGACATCAACGGCGATGGTGATGTCTATGTGAATCAGAAAAAATTAGATAAACCCTATATTTTGGAGCAATCTCTTGGGCAAACAAATCTGACTTACCCTTATCAAGTGCCAGACGGTCAACTCTTTGTTATGGGAGATAACCGTGCAACCTCTCTGGACTCTAGGCATACGTCGATTGGTGGGATTTCACAAGAACAAATCGTCGGAAAAATTATTTTTAGGGTTTGGCCTTTGCAAGAAATTGGGACGATTAAATAATCGATAATAAACAGACAAATAGAAAGGAGGAAGTTCATTGGAAACATGGTATAAGTGGGTGCTCCAGTCGTTAAAAACCTATCGGCACCGTCCGTTTTGGAAAAGTGCTTTTTGGGCAACGGCTATACTGACGACATTTTTAACAACGTATTTTTTAATCTTACCTACCATTACACTGGAAGGTAACAATGCGAATCAGACAACAACCTCGACAAGTATCTCGCCGCCCCCAAGTTCTCAAGAGCAGGAAACCCAGGAAGTGAATCGGTTACACTAAACTAGACAGAATTTATAAAGTGTTCTACACTAAAGAAAACAGGAGAACTCTATGTCTA
>NZ_JBGTZA010000072.1:0-856 GCF_041807805.1 Streptococcus sp. E29BA | reverse complement strand
TCTATCTTTATTCGCTCTTTTATGGTTCATGGGAGTAGCTCATAGGTTTCCTCGTGTTCTGGTAGTGTGGTTACGTATAGTTTACACGACAGAAACGCCATGAGTTTTTTTGTTGCACTATATTTTACAATTTATCATAAGATAAAATACTCAATCTGAATATCTTGTTCAGGGTATGTTTGTGTGAGTTCAGTCGCGATATCATTATACATTTGTCGAAGTGTTGCGATTTTGTCTGGGAAATTGCTCCCCACATAGTGGAAGGTGCACTCGATGGTTAAAAAGAGTTCGTGAAACAGGGCGTTCATTTGTTCTAATTTCTCAAGAAGTTCAGTGTTGCCTTGTAAAAAGCTAGGGGCTTCTTTGCGCTCCGTTGTAAAGGCATCAACAACTTTGACAGGAAAACTCCCGTACTCTAGGCTCAATTCATAGATCATGCGTGGTCTCCTTTATCCGTTTTCATTATTTTACCATAAAATAGCAGAGCTAGCACAAGTGAGGTACTGGCATTGGTATTTTTACAGAAAAAGGAAAGTTCCTACTGTTATGGGTAAAACCTTTCCTTTTNCATTATTTTACCATAAAATAGCAGAGCTAGCACAAGTGAGGTACTGGCATTGGTATTTTTACAGAAAAAGGAAAGTTCCTACTGTTATGGGTAAAACCTTTCCTTTTTGGCTCATTGTCAACTGTAGTGGGTTGACCAATTTAACACCGAGAGAGGACAAGTTTAGTCTTCTCTCGTTTTATGTTTAGCGCAATGAAAATGCGAGTTTTGAAGTTTGAAAAGGCACCCCTTTTCTGTACAATTTTTATAAAGTGTTTTTGTTAAGCGATAACTCGCTTAACCATAGGT
>NZ_JBGTZA010000071.1:0-862 GCF_041807805.1 Streptococcus sp. E29BA | reverse complement strand
TGCAACAGGCGATGTTCACACAGCTCTAGCTGCTGTCGGCGCAACAGCCCTCTTATCAGCCCTAGGCTTAGCCGGACGGAGAAGACGAGCTAGATAAGCTAATAAAAACTAGATTGGTCATGAACCAGTCTAGTTTTTTGGTTGTTAGGACGGATGGTGATGCAACTGTTCAGCAGACTTTTCAAATTGGTATAGAAAACTCATCAAAATAGGAGATACAGAACATTCTTATCGCACGTTGTTGTGAAAAATTTTAATTTGCACAAAGATATAGAGATGACTTCAAAAAAATAGCAAAGTATTTTATGCGAAAAGGAGAGTTATTAGCTTTATCGTTTTAAAAAAGTGTCAAGTAACTTTACTTTACAAAAAAACTATGGTAGAATAATAAAGTTGATGAAAATCAAATTAAACTTATCGGAGGATAAAAAGACATGGCAGTACCTGCACGTCGCACATCAAAAGCGAAAAAAAATAAACGTCGTACCCACTACAAATTGACCGCTAAAACGGTAAAATTTGACGAAATTACTGGTGATTACTCACGTTCACACCGTGTATCTTTGAAAGGATACTACAAAGGACGTAAAATCGCTAAAGCTGGCGAATAAGAGGGAGGATACAAATGCGCGTTAATATCACACTTGAACACAAAGAATCTGGTGAGCGTTTGTACTTGACGTCTAAAAACAAGCGTAACACCCCAGACCGTCTTCAGTTGAAAAAATACTCACCAAAATTGCGTAAGCACGTGATTTTTACTGAAGTTAAATAAGACAATCTACAAAAAGCCCTAACGGACTTTTGAACCGCACCCCAAAAGTTAGACAGATAATCTAACGAATGGGGTGCTTTTTTATGA
>NZ_JBGTZA010000070.1:0-997 GCF_041807805.1 Streptococcus sp. E29BA | reverse complement strand
GCTTTAGCAACTTCTTCTGTCGTCATGCGTGAGAAGTAGTGGCTCGTGTCGATGGTTTGGAGTTTGGCCAAGACATCCGCATACTCGTAGCGGGTGCCAACCAGCAAC
Source organism: Streptococcus sp. E29BA (assembly GCF_041807805.1). NCBI lineage: Bacteria > Bacillati > Bacillota > Bacilli > Lactobacillales > Streptococcaceae > Streptococcus > Streptococcus sp. E29BA. Next base: position 889 of record NZ_JBGTZA010000070.1, on the reverse strand, counting down.
TCTTCGATATCGCTGACATCACCAATCCCAAAGAAATCCCCATAAATCTTGATAGACTCGATAACGGACTTCTCTGTCTTGATGTAGCTGGTGATTTTCCCAGCGTCATAGCGGACGTTGCGCTCGACTGTATAATCTGGCGTTTCGCCAAAGTTCCATTCCCAAGTCGCAAACTTGGTGTCACGAATGTCCTGAATCTTAGCCAGTTCCTCATCTGAAAAGACATACTCGGTCATGTCTGGGTATTCTTTTTTCATTTGAGCGAGAATGGCATCGCTGAACTCTTGTACCGTAATTTTTTCTGGCAATTCATTGTTGATGTTGGTCACGCGGGCACGAACCGATTTGACACCTTTTGACTCGATTTTATCCTTCGATACCTTGAGCGCATCGCCAAGGACGGTCATGTCCACATCAAACAACAGACAACCGTGGTGCATCATGCGACCTTTGTAGTAGGCTTGAGCGTTTCCACAGATTTTTTTGCCATCGATTTCGATGTCGTTACGCCCTGTGAAGTTGGCCTCCACACCGAGATTGGCCAACGTGTCAATCACAGGCTTGGAGAAAGTTTTGAAGTCAAAAGCTCCCTCATCTGCCTTATTTGAAATGATGGTGTAGTTGAGGTTGTTGAGGTCATGGTAAACCGCACCACCACCTGACAGACGACGCACCACATGGATACCATGCTTGTCGGTGTATTCCTTGTTGATTTCTTGAATAGCGTTTTGGTGCTTGCCGATGATGATGGCTGGTTCATTGATCCACAGGATAAAAATTTCATCTTCATTGACCAGCTCGCGAAAGGCATAGCTCTCCAGAGCGATGTTGTAGGCAGGGTCATTGGACGTATTGACGATGTATTTCATGGCATTCTCCTTGTTAGAAA
>NZ_JBGTZA010000069.1:0-1131 GCF_041807805.1 Streptococcus sp. E29BA | reverse complement strand
TTTAATCCGTTTGCCGGTCTCAAGGTCAAAGAAATGCCCCTTAGACACATTGAGTGCTAACTCGACAGTTGAGCCTGGTACCAAGTAATCTGTCGCTGAAACGCGTGCAGAGAACTCCTGCTCACCCAGTTTGCAGTAAAGAACAGAGTCACTTCCCAAGAGTTCTGAGATAACCACCTCAGCACGTACACGAGCATCTGGATAGCTCTCTTGACTAATCAAATCTGATGAAATGTCCTCCGGACGGATACCAAAAGTCAATTTCTTACCTTGGTAACCTTTCTCATCCAAAAGCTTACGATAACCTGCCGGAATAGCAATATCAAAGCCTTTACCATCCGTCAAACGGTCACCAGACAAGGTCACCTCGATAAAGTTCATCGCAGGGCTACCAATGAAACCTGCAACAAACTTGTTCGCTGGTTCATTGTAGAGTTCCTGAGGGGTGCCGACTTGCTCAATACGTCCAATCGTCCCCGTTCCTGCCTCGTTCTTAGTCGCTGACATGATAACGATACGGTCTGCCAGAGTCATGGCCTCGGTCTGGTCGTGAGTCACGTAGATGGTTGTTGCCCCAATACGGCGGTGAATCTTAGCAATCTCCGCACGCATGGACACACGAAGTTTGGCATCCAAGTTTGACAGAGGCTCATCCATCAAGAATACTTTGGCATCACGGACAATCGCACGGCCCATCGCCACACGTTGGCGTTGACCACCAGAGAGGTCAGCTGGTTTACGTTGGAGGAAGTCGGTAAGAGCTAGAATCTCAGCTGCTTCACGCACTCGACGGTCGATATCAGCCTTGTCGTACTTGCGCAACTTGAGTCCGAAAGCCATGTTGTCATAGACCGTCATGTGTGGGTAAAGCGCATAGTTCTGGAAAACCATGGCGATATCGCGGTCTTTTGGCTCGATGTCATTCATCAACTCATCATCAATGTAGAACTCACCCTCAGTGATGTCCTCAAGTCCTGCAATCATGCGAAGAGTGGTCGACTTACCACAACCTGATGGTCCAACAAAGACGATGAACTCCTTGTCCTTGATGTCCAAATCAAAGTCCTCAACAGAGTAGAAGTCACTGTTTGGGTACTTCTTGTAAAGGCTGTTCAGTTTTAATGTTGTCAT
>NZ_JBGTZA010000068.1:0-1999 GCF_041807805.1 Streptococcus sp. E29BA | reverse complement strand
TGTTTTATCCTTCCTCCTCCCTTTTTTGACTAGATGAGTTTTCTCAAATATTGATCAAAAGCCAAACTAAGGTGAAATTTCTTACGTCTGAGGCTCATCTTTTTGCCCACATCCAGTTGTTTTAAGACGGCTAGGCAGAACTTATCCATGACATTTCGGTTAAAAGCGAGTTGTTTGTTTAAGGTTTTATTGGCATCTTCTCTAAAAACGACATCTAATTGCCAATGAAGACTTTTAATAGCCCAATGCCCACGAACACAAGCAGCCAATTCTCGACCACTCACTTGAGTGCTCAAGATAAAATAACGTGTTTCAACTGTTTCCTTACTGCCCTTCTGGTAACGACAAGTCACCCGTCCCAAACCCTGAATGTGAGCCCAATCCGAGTGTTCCCTTCTCAACCAAGCAGCATCTGTAACAACCTCATAGAGGCGTTGTTCAACCTGTCCGTGTGCCTTTTCAATGGTTTCATAGGTATCCGAAATGGCCTCCTTATCCTCAAAGAAGGGGATAATATCTTCTAGCAGGTTCTTTTGATTTTCCTTGACCGCTAGGCAATAGTTGCCCTGCTTTTGGATAATCTTATTAGCGATGACCTTTTGGGTTCCCATAGCATCTATACTAATCAGACAACCTTTAACAGAAATGTTGTCTAATAGGGCTGGAATAGCTGTGATTTCATTACTTTTTTCATCGGTTGCGACTTGACCGTAACAGATGCCCTGATCTGTCGCATAGGCAGACACAATGTGAAGGGCTTTTTGAGCGGCACTACCATTGCCCCTGATTGTTTTCCCATCAATAGCCAGAAGATTTTTGGCAAAGGTCGGAAAAGTGGTCGCAGACAGTCTAGCCTCTTCAAGTAGGTTTGACCACATCAACGTGACGGTTACCAAGACTTGAGGATCCAAGGTTGCGAAAACACGCTGCATGGTGTCATGAGAGGGAATCCCATTATCCAGTTTAAGAAGGGCACGCAAGGAAGACTCATAGGCCTTACCGAAATCTTCGATTTCCTCCTAGTATTCTGCTCCAGCTAGACGGGCAAAGAAAATGAGCAGGATAATATCAGACAACAGGTGATGGACTTTGCGATGGTCACGCAGGTCGTGAACAGACATTAAGAACTTGACAATCTCTGGCATAAAAACTCCTCCTCTAACTATTATAGCTAAAAAGAGGGAAAGTAGTCTGTGAAAGATGTTGAAAACGATGGTTTCTTCATGCGTTTGTCCTGCTCTTTTCACCAGAGAGACCCGCCAAATTGGTTTAAGTAAGGTGGACGCGGTACCTAAACCCGGTGCGACATCCTCAAGTTTTCATGACTTTTCAGAAAATTATCAGGCGAGATATTTCACCTGCCTAGCTATCCACTGGTTTTTTCTAAAAGACTCAATATTTGCTTCATATCAGACAAGCTGAGTTGACTTGATGATTCTTCACCAACAGTGGCGATTGTCCAGTCACTGCCAAATAAGTCACCAAAAAAACGCGTGACCTGACCCAGCTTCCCTGAGGCAATGGTCATGTAAGTCTGGTCTGGGTGAAGAGATTTAAAGCCTCGAGTGTAATTCATCATGTCAAGCACATCTTGCTCTGTCTGTGGAGTTAATACCAGTTTAACCACGCGAGGTGATAGGGCAGTTAGTTCTGAATAAATTTCCATGATATTGTCAGGAACTTTTTCAGTATCGTAATGAGAGAGAATAAGATTTGAAAAGGTCAGCAACTGTTCAAAAATAGCTTGTCGCTCCTTGTAAGGCACTTCAATATAGTCAGGCTGATAGAGCTCTTGGACTTGCTTAATCAAATCCACATACACCTCATCAGGTAACCATTGCTGGCTATCTTTTTTCTGATGGCCTAAACTGAAGATCATTTCATAGCCTGAAAATCGTTCAAATATAACTGGAGCAACTGTTAAAATCTCTTCTGGAGGCAACATGTCTGCTCGCCACTCAATAAGCGTTGTTCCCTCATAATGACTGAGCTCAAGCGC
>NZ_JBGTZA010000067.1:0-2321 GCF_041807805.1 Streptococcus sp. E29BA | reverse complement strand
CTAGACATAGAGTTCTCCTGTTTTCTTTAGTGTAGAACACTTTATAAATTCTGTCTAGTTTAGTGTAACCGATTCAACCTTTAATTTCAAGAGAAGCGACTACTTGCAACTCAGAAACAATTACTCCTCCTCGAATTTTACGAGATAATACTTTCTTTACCGTGAAATCATCCAGTTTCTTATAATTCGGACTATCAATAGTATACGACTTTACTGATATTTCTGAACGGTTTTTATAGATATAATTATCTACTTTCTTGAAAATATCGTTGTAATATTTAGTTTGAAGTAGCTTCTCAAAAGAATTATAGGGCATATTTTCACCTCATGAAATTTGTTATTTACTTATTATATAACTCCAGATACTTGGAGATACGTATAATCATAAACTAGTTGTTTGAGAACAAATAGTAAAATTTCTACTTATATATGTCCATAAACAATTGTATTTCAGAAATACCGAGAGATATTGATAAGTCTTGTTCTCCAGCTAACGCGTCATCAATACCATCTTTAACGAGCATAAAGTCTGGTTTATCAGTCAGAAGTTGATTTAACATTTTACTGTATCTTAGCCTCAATTCTGTATCATTTTTTAATAGATATAAATTAAGTTTGATAACATCTAACATTCCATAAAGCCCCATTTGATAGCCTTTATCGTCAAGTCGTTCATCTTCAATCACCTCAACAGCCTTACACTGCTCCTCAGATAAATATACTTTTATTAAACTTACATAAGAAAGTGCTATAAATGGTAGTTCCGACTTTGAACTCAATTGCCAAATTCTGGGATAGTCTTTAATCGAAAAATGATAGTCATGTCCTGATTCAAGTATTGTCAATACCTTCGATTTTAACATGAATAACTGCTGATACACTGGCTCGTATAGCCTCTGAATAATTGCTGTTAGAATTGAAAATGGGATAAGCGGTAAAAACAACGGATTACGATGGACTACCAAAAATAATAGGTAGTATCCTATCATTAAGAGAAAGTATAGGATGTAATATACTTTAAAAAAAGACTTTGGTAATTTCCCTTCTTTATACTGGAAAGCAATTGCTGGAGCAAAGCCCATAACGTGATTAAGGAAAATTCTAAAATAAAATTTCGAACCTAATCTGACTAATACTACAAAGTAACAATATATACTTTTCAGTCTAAATAAAATCATGGTAATCCAAAGAAGTAAGGTATGTAAAACCTGAGAAAGTATATAATACATTGGAATAGCTGCTATAAATGACAGAACTATTTTCAGAGAATCACCACTTATATTTAACTGAATAAAAACTGGAGCAACGCAAAAAATGCTTGTTACTATTAGCAATAAAAACATCATCAAAGTTTTGTTAATTTTCATAGCTTCTCTCCCTATATGTTCCTTATATATTGTACAGAATTTTAAAAAATAAAGCCAAGGTGAATGTATCCAGTTAACTAAAAAACTTTAGAGTCACTGGTGCACCCACCTCGGCTATTATTCAAATATTCATACTAATAGAATAATCGCATTGTCCAAAGTGCTACTCCAGCACCAACCGCAACTACTGCGGCCGCTCCCCCTGTTGCCCAAATAATTGGGCCAGAAATTGTCGCAACTTTAGCCATTAAAATAGGATAACTGTACTTGATTGCAGTCCCTGCTGCAGAAACCAAACCAACTTGGCTCATTGCATCACGCAATCCTGCACTGCTAGCCCATAATCCTTGAATGTTGTTTCTAAAGTTGTTCCAGTCTCCTCCATCAAGATACATTATCTCTTCTTGATCGAGAGTTACATAATTTTTTGGTAATACCAGTTCCATAATATTTACCTCCATATGAAGATCATGGTTAGGATAATATCACCTAACAAATTCTCCTTTTAAATAAGCAGGGTTAGGGAATTTCCCTAACAAGTGATAGACAACTTAGTTTATATCTCCGTAGCAGCCTAGATAAGACAGCCTTTCTCTGTCTTATTGTATTTTATAGGTAGTCTAAGGGCTAAACTNAGACAACTTAGTTTATATCTCCGTAGCAGCCTAGATAAGACAGCCTTTCTCTGTCTTATTGTATTTTATAGGTAGTCTAAGGGCTAAACTCAAATTATTGTTTGAAACTCAACATTTCTAAAATCCAATCAAGATAAGTTTCTTTATCATATACTATTCTAACTTCAACTGGCATGTCTTTTTGAAGGATAATCGTCTCACTCTTGTGCTTTAGTGTTAGTGAATTCAATTCTATGATGTGGAAAGGCACCCCTTTTCTGTACACTTTTTATAAAGTGTTTTTGTTAAGCGATAACTCGCTTAACCATAGGTGTTTGGT
>NZ_JBGTZA010000066.1:370-2701 GCF_041807805.1 Streptococcus sp. E29BA | reverse complement strand
AACACCTATGGTTAAGCGAGTTATCGCTTAACAAAAACACTTTATAAAAATTGTACAGAAAAGGGGTGCCTTTTCAACGGTAAATATATCTATCGAAATGCCTAGTGACATCTTGGTCGCATCTGTCAATATGACGATTAAAAGTTCTAAAATAGCTGGTAGTGCCAAGAGCCAACCCACCCAAGGCTTCGTTTTTTGGAGCTGATACAATTCACCCTTTTTCAAGTGAATAAGACCTATAAAGAGGTAAAACAGCCAGTTAAGATCAACAACTTGTTGACCTGATGAGAAAAAGCTAAGAACAACCATCAGGATTGATAGCACTAAGAATACCAGCCCAAGGCTTTGGTAGACAATTTTAGTTGTCGATGTTTTCTTTGTCATTTACTCTCTCCTTCTGCGAGGGAAAAGACCTGTTCAACAGGCTCTTGGAAAATCTTGGCGATTTTCAAGGCAATGAGAATGGAGGGCAGGTATTCGCCACGTTCAATCAGACTGACTGTCTGACGAGAAATCTGTGCTAATTTAGCCAACTCCGTCTGGTTGAGACTATCTCTGGCACGTAACTCTTTGAGACGATTTTTTACAGTATCCATCTTAACCTCCTGCCATCGTCATCATCACGACAAACCCTATCAGGTTGTTAAGCGCATGGACCCCGATAGCGACATCCAATCGTTCAGTGTAGCGATAAACCAGCCCAAGCGCCAGCCCCATGCCACCATACATGACCCAGATCCCCAAGTCTGATGGGCTATGCAAGAATCCAAAGACAAAACTGCTGATTAATAGCCCCCAAATGGAACGAGGATTAAATAGTTTTCCCATCACCAGACCTCGCATCACAAACTCCTCAATCACTGGCGCCAAAACGACTACAAAAGCAAACAGGAGATAGGGAGGCATGTTGGCATCCATGATGGCCTGTTGATTATTAGGGAGATTTCCTAAACCATGTTCAGCCATGAAAAGGATGGTACCCAAAATTTTGAAAAAATAAACTGCAAGTAAGCCCAGCCCCATCGCCAATAAATATTGCCACCAAACCAGTGTAACACTTCCTTTGAGCAGCTTACCACGCCAAATTACGTAAGCCGTAACCAGTGCCAACAGCACACATAAAACTGCAACAAGCCAATCCTCTGAAGAACCGATCCTGGCTGTCAGCTGAAGATCTGCCATAAACAGAAGAGCGCCAAGCAAGAGAACTTGCCATTTTTCAAGTGTTTTTTTCATCATATTTCCCTTTCTTATAAACCGATTTTTATCAACAATCGCCGTAAAATCCTTAGGAGAACAGGCGTCACTGCACCAATTTTCGAAGAATAGCAGAGCTATTACTACTATCAATGGACTGCTAAATGGAAGACTATCGAACCACCAACTATACTCGCCACCGACATCAGACAGACCCAGAGCGATACCGCATAAAAATCCTACGATGGTTATCATACCAACAATGAGAACAGCCTTTATTGTCGAACCTGACCTTTTCATGACATTCCCCTTTCCTTCACTAATCTTGCTAAGCTCTCTCTTATCTGGTAAACATCAGGTCCTAACACCCTGATAAGTACAAATCCAGTAAGTATCAGCAATACAGCTAGTAAACTCTCTAAAGGACTATATAATATAAGCCCCAGAGCAATACTGATGACAAACTGCTTCGTATTTTCTCTCATGTCAACCTCCTCTGACTGATGTATTTGCTTTAACATCCTTATTGTAACACATCATTTTATTTTTGACAATTATCTTTGTCAAAAAAATAATTTTTGTTGTTATTTTAGATATGATTATCGTCAAGAGATTAAATCATTTAGAACAACACTTCTCCCTTCTATTCGTTGTTCAATGATAAAAAGACAGGAACGAGAAGTTCCTGCCCTAGAAATAACTTTTTTAGGCGATTAGCCTTTTCTTCCAAAGAAGTAAGCTGCAACAATTGTAACAAGAGCCGCACCGATAATTGATGGGACGATTGCCATGCCAGCAGCAGTTGGTCCCCACACACCAAAAAGTGCCTGACCAACGTAAGAACCGACAATACCAGCAACGATGTTAGCAATCCAGCCTGAAGGTCCTTTTTTAGTGATTGCACCACCGATTGCCCCGATGACTGCTCCGACGATAAGTATCCAAATGAACTCCATAATATTATTTCTTGAAAAGGCACCCCTTTTCTGTACAATTTTTATAAAGTGTTTTTGTTAAGCGATAACTCGCTTAACCATAGGTGTTTGGTAATCGAGACTACCGTGAATGCGATGATGGTTCCACCAGTGGACATAGTCCTTGGTTTTAAGGGTTAGTTCTTCTAGTGACTGGCAG
>NZ_JBGTZA010000066.1:0-252 GCF_041807805.1 Streptococcus sp. E29BA | reverse complement strand
TCTGCCAACCGACTGACAGACCAATGATTTCACGGTTGAAGAGGTCAATCATCAAGCAAACATAAGCCCATCGCTTGCCAACACGGACATAAGTTAAGTCTGTTACAATCGCTTCCAGTGGCTTTTCTTGATTGAATTGTCTGGCTAAGAGGTTTGGAATGGGTGCGTCATTTTCCCCTTTGGCATGCGGTTTGAAGCTGGCTTTCTGGTAAACAGATACGAGATTCAATCGCTTCATGATACGACGAATGC
>NZ_JBGTZA010000065.1:0-3295 GCF_041807805.1 Streptococcus sp. E29BA | reverse complement strand
TTATCTTCGTAGCTCAATTTCATAAAAAAGCACCCCATTCGTTAGATTATCTGTCTAACTTTTGGGGTGCGGTTCACGATTAACGGAGGTCTTTTAATTTTGCCCAGATGGTAGCGATTTCCTCTGGTGAATAGGCTTTGGCACCGCTGGCTAGGGGATGTCCACCACCGTGGTGCTCCTTGGCGATGCCGTTGATGGTCAGGGTTTTACTGCGAAGGTTGACCCGATAGCTACCATCTGCTTGTTCCGTACAAATCATCCAGCGGTCGACACTGTCAATTTTTCCTGGTAGTCCAACAACGAGGCTGACTTCCTCAGGTCTGATGTCAAAGTCCTGCAAAAGTGTTGTGGAAAGAACAATCTGAGCCGCTCCGCTATGGTCCACCTGTAGGTGCTCCAGAATGTAGCCCATCAGGCGAGCGAGCTTGGGCGATAAGGTGTCCAGTTGTCGAGTGATGAGGGCAGCATCAATGCCGGTGTCAAGCAAATAGCTAGCGATACGGAAGGTCTTTGAGCTGGTGGCTGGGTAGAGAAAACGCCCAGTATCGCCGACAATACCTGCATAGAGCAGGCGGGCGATTTTAGTGGTCATCGTCCATCCCAGTTCAATAGCCATCTCAGCAATCATCTCGCTACAAGAAGAAGCTATCGTATCAACCCAAACGAACTCTCCATAAGGTTCATCGTTGGGGTGATGGTCGATTTTAATCAGGCAATCGCCATTGTTATAGCGCTCATCATCAATTCTCGCTTTATTGGCGGTATCAGTCACGATAACCAGGCTGCTAGTATAATCCTTATCTGAGACGCTATCCATTGCTGCTAACCAAGATAAGGTTGGCTCCTCATAGCCTGTGGTTAACACACGTTTATCTGGAAAGTTATGGCGGATAAGTTCTGCCAGCCCAACCTGAGACCCGATGGCATCAGGGTCTGGCTTTTGGTGGCGGTGGATGATGATGGTATCGTAAGCTTGAATCGCTTGTAAGATTGAAAGGAAAGGAGCAGTCATCGTTATCTCTTTTCTATGCTAGTTTGCCTTAGAATAGCATAAAAGTCTTTTTTTTTCAAACGTTGATGGTTCTTGATAATAGCCACATGGCTGATGACACTGATTAGGACTTGTTTATTTTTCACTACTATGTAAAAGGACGTTTTGGGCTAGCCTAGAGACCCCTGATGTGGTATAATAAGGTCAAAATAGGAGGACATTATGGCTTTAGCTAAGATTGTTTACGCTAGCATGACTGGTAACACTGAAGAAATTGCCAATATCGTGGCTGACAAGTTGACCCAGTTAGGACATACCGTTGAACTTGAGGAATGCACGGGCGTAGATGCCAGTGATTTTGAAGAGGCAGATATTGCGATTGTTGCCACCTATACCTATGGTGATGGTGATTTACCTGACGAAATCGTAGACTTTTACGAAGATTTACAAGAACTGGACCTGACAGGGAAAATTTATGGTGTTGTCGGTTCTGGTGATACCTTTTATAATTTTTTCTGCAAGGCTGTTGACGACTTTGAGGCCGCGTTTGAAAAAAGCGGCGCAACAAAAGGTGCAGCATCTGTTAAAGTTGATTTGGCAGCTGAGGATGATGACATCAAAGCCCTTGAGAATTTTGCAGAGCAGCTGGTCTCTAAGCTGGTTTAAGTAATGTTGAAAATATCAGTAAGGCATGGATAAAATCCTGCCTTATTTGTTAGGAGGAGTAATGGTAGAACAGGTGAAAAAAGTAAGCCTTATCTTCTTCTTTGCAGGATTAGGTGGGCTTTTACGCCAGTTGGTAGTCCTGCAGTTCGGAGATATTGGGCTGCTGGGCTGTAATTATGGAGCTGTTTATGGCCTAGTTTATTCGACACATCACCTCTTTCACTCAAAAAGTATTAGTCCATCGCTAAAAGTAGGATTAAGTGTGGGCTTTTTTGGAGGATTGAGCACTATTGCGCCGATTTTTATGGCCTTGGCCACTGCTCTTGAGCAAGGCGATTGGTGGCGACTAATTGGCTTGATGGTTTGCCATATTCTTGGTGGTTATTTAGTGGCTTTATTGGCAAATAGCCGAGCTCTAAAGAGAGAGGAGGGATAGTAGATGGTGATAGTGATGATACTCTGCGGTTGTGGGGCTCTCTTGCGCTATGCACTCAGACCGCTCAACGCTTACTGTCAGTTATCACTAGGAACGCTAAGTGCTAATCTTCTGGTGGCAGTTACGATTGGGTACCTTTCGCAGTCGACGATGTTCAGTCCAAACTTGCAGTCGTGGTTAATCTTTTTCTTAGGTGGTTTGGGTACTTACTCGACCTTCAACTTGGAGCTACTTGATCGCAGAACAAAGCCAAGAGAATGGTTTGTTTACCTTATTCTGACTTATGTTCTTGGAGTAGGAGGAATCGTCCTAGGTCGAATCTTGGCTATCTGATATTTTGGTTTGGTAAAAATAATTATTTAAAAATCTCTTGAAAAACGCTTAAATACTTGATTTTTCGGGGATAGTAGTGTCTACAAGTATCGATGATATTGATATAGCAATAGTCCGCTTTTTCTTACTGGACTTGCAAAATTATTTCTTAGAAAGCTTAGGACAAAGAAAGGAAACAGATTTATGATAACGCATCGGTTTTTATAGAAGTTGATACTGCTATTCACTTCTATAATGTTTATATTTGGTAGTTTATTTGTCACAAGTCAAACAGTACAAGCTAAAGAATTGACAAATGTTACTTTTAAAACAAAGCTTCAAAATAAATCTCGCAAAGAGATTAATCCTCAGGAGCTATACGTGGGAGCTGCTTATGAATTTTTTGTTGAATTTGATTTAGCAGCGTATGATAATAATTTAGCTGATGGAGACTATTTTGTTTTTGAATTACCTGAGCCATTTGATGTCAAGGAAAAAACAGAAGAGTTTATCTTTGAGGAAGTTGCTGTTGCTGATGTTGAGATTACTTCAAATGGTACAGACAAAGGTGGTCAGGTGAAGTTAACCTTAAAAAATCTTGACCAGTGGATGGCGAAAAAGAACTATACATCAGTTCAAGGTGTTAAAGGAAACTTCTCTGGAAAATTTAAATTTAATAGTGAAGCTGAAGTGACCATTCCACTAAAAGGAGTTGATGATACAGATACACTCACAATCAAAGTGTTACCTGCTATTACAAGGTCAGAGTATGATGGTACAACCTATAATTATCGTAAAATGGGTGGGCTCACGAGTGAAAAGGCACCCCTTTTCTGTACAATTTTTATAAAGTGTTTTTGTTAAGCGATAACTCGCTTAACCATAGGTGT
>NZ_JBGTZA010000064.1:0-4381 GCF_041807805.1 Streptococcus sp. E29BA | reverse complement strand
TTCTTCTCCGAGCGGTAAACTAGCATCAGGGATAATTTCAGTCTTGTAAGGGATAACTTCCGTACGGCTTGTCTCAATAGGCTGGGAAGGTTTTTGAGTAGTTTGATTAGAGTGAGCGATTTGAGAAGGTAGCGAGATTTGGTCAGCAAGTTGTTTGTGATGATCAACAACTTCTTTACTCCTCTCAGCATCAGTTGGTTTATTTTGGGCTGTTGTTGACTCCTGCTCTGCTATTGGCTGCACCGAAGAAGCCTCAACAGGAACCCCCTCGTGCCGCTGATAAGCGTAAAGAGTTCGATTACTGAAGTGTCGAGGGTTCGGCAAAAAATCCCCCTTAGTAACCTGATAGCTGGTGGTGAGAAATGTCTTCAAAGCTACATCAAGAGCTGACATGGTCTCGGCATTAATACTGGCTGCGCCAAGGCTAGTGATGAGGACAAACTTAACAAGAGATTTTTTATCTCGACGCACCATAGAAACCAGCGCTGCTAGAACCCCTGTTGCTCCAAGCAAAGTAAGAAGTTCACTTGGCATTTCAGCCGTGTGAGGCAACATTTTAAGTGGCTGATGTTGCCGATAAACAAGAATATAGCGAGCATCAGCCGAGGCGATCTCGTCTGTCAGTTTCTTATCAGGATTCAGTAACGCTTGTTCCTGCGGCGTTAAGTCCTCATAATTGACATAATGGTAGTCAATGGTTATAGATTGTCCAACTGAGACTTCCTGAGACTGAGCTTGAGCAGGTTGACTAACCATTGCAAAACCGAGTATAGCAGCTCCAACAGTGGCAGAAACAACACCAACAGACAACTTTCTAATGGAAAAACGTTGCAGGCGTTCCCAGTTGGAAAAGAGGCGTTTCATGTCTTTCTCCTTATTTTAATATCATCACTTTTACTTTTATAAGATAACCCCACCCAAAATGGGTAGGATTAGTCTATTATTTAGCGATTGGGTAAACAGAAACCTGTTTCTTATCGCGACCTTTACGCTCGAAACGTACAACGCCTTCGATTTTGGCGTAAAGGGTATCGTCACCACCGCGACCAACGTTTTGACCTGGGTGGATGTGAGTACCGCGTTGGCGGTAAAGGATTGAGCCGCCAGTTACAGTTTCACCGTCTGCTGCCTTAGCACCAAGACGCTTAGCTTGTGAGTCACGTCCGTTTGACGTTGAACCCCCACCTTTTTTACTCGCCATGAGGAACAAGTTTTCAAGATTTTTCAACATAATAGTGTCCTTTCTTTTGTATGTTCTAGGTTGTCAGATTAAGCGTTGATAGCTTTAATAACAACTTTAGTGTACGGTTGACGGTGACCTTGTTTACGGTGGCTACCTTTTTTAGGCTTGTATTTGAAAGTAACAACTTTCTTTTGTTTGCCTTGTTTTTCAACTGTACCAACAACAGTCGCTCCTGAAACAAGTGGTGTACCAACAATTGTTTTCTCACCACCAACAAGAACAACCTCGTCGAAAGTAACGTCTTGACCAGCTTCAACATCAAGTTTTTCAACATAGATGACTTGGTCAACTTCAACCTTAACTTGTTTACCACCAGTTTTGATGATTGCGTATGTGCTCATGATGCACCTCCTATAAAGATATTGATAGGGAAATTCCCTTGTGAAGACTCGCCTTGTAACGTGGGTACGAAACCTCTTAAAACGCTAGTCGTGCGGTTGCACAGGACGTGCATGTAGTCAACATTACGATTCTACCATAGCCGAGCGATTTATTCAAGGATTTTACTTTATTTTTTCAACTATTTACTCTGATCGGCAATCATTGCCTATGCCATCATGTTATCCTTATCTTTAGAAGCCCCAGACTAGTGCGGTTGAGCTCCTTTGCTAGTTTCTGATAATCAATGCCATCTGTCGTAGCGACAATTTCGTAGACTTCATTCAGTTCATGGAACTGGCGATATTGCCTGCGAAAGCCATTCTTCTCGTAAAAAGCTAGACGTCTAAGACGTTGGTCATAATTACTCGCTGTCTCCTCCATCGGCTCGATACATAAGACTAGGGGTAGTCCTTTTGCCTGCTCGGCTATTGTTCGCAACATAGCTGAGCCGTAACCTTTGGAGCGAACCTCGTCATTAACTGCCAGCAGAAAAACAAATATCCCTTGAGTTGTCCTCACGGTATAGGCAAATCCTGCAAAGATGTTCTTGTCGTAATAGGCAAGGAAATCAACTTGAGACTGAAGAGCAAACAAGCTAGCGAGTAGATAAGGCGGGCGCTCTTCTGGCGGAAAAGCTGCATGATAGAGGGTCTCTACCGCTTGATAATAGGGAGAAAATGGATAAATCGGGTAAGAAGTTAAGGTCACCATGTCACATTCACCAAACCGTTAATTTCTTGATAAGCTGTGTCTACACGCGCCTTCATCGCATCGTCCAGCAGAACACGGTAACGCCCTCCCTCAATAAAATCCTGCAAGACAATGACACGATAATCAACATATTCATATCCCTCGCTGCCATAAGCACCAAGACCAGTCGCCCAAACCATGGTTGGGTGGGCTGTGACTGTTTTAATAAGTGTCTGCTCACCTGTTTTCTCAAAAGTGACATCCATCAGGACACCACGCTCTGTCTAGATGTTGCCAAGAGTTTCCAGACGTTGGTCAGAGAGAAAATTTCCCATAGAGTAGATGATGAACTTCTTCTCTCCGTCTTTTTCAAGTGTTTCTGAAGGCTGCGGAACATGCGGATGACCGCCAAAGACCACATCAGCCCCCCCAGTCAATCATCTTATGATAGAGGGCGACTTGCTCTTCGCTAGGCTCAAGCGCCTCCTCGACCCCCATCTGTGGCATGATGATGGTGACATCTGCTTCTTGCTCCGCTCTCTCTATCTCAGCTTGCATGTTGGTTTCATCTAGGTCAGATAGGTGGCGAGTATACTCTTCTTCAGACAGATTGCCTTCCATTCCATTAAATCCATAGGCATAACCTAAAATAGCAATCTTAATGCCGTTGACCTCCTTAATCACCAAACCATCTGTCGAACGGTCATTTGGGTAAAGTCCAACAGGGGTCACCCCCAAATCTGAAAATATCCGATGGGTGCTCAAGGCTCCTGATAAACCTGTATCTAAGATGTGGTTATGCGCGAGGTCAACAACATCATAGCCAGTACTTTGTATCGCCTGAGCAGCTTCTATGGGCGCATTAAACAGAGGATAACCATTTGGCGGTAATTCAGGATTGATTGTCCCTTCAAAATCACCGATGGCCAAGTCCGCACCTGAAATCCACTCCTTGACATACTCGTAGTGGTGTTCTAATTGATAACTGCCATATTGGTGCAAGGCACTGGTATACAACCTGTCATGATAGAGCAGGTCTCCATTTGCGACAACACGCGCCGTATGAGTTTCTAGCTCTGGTGTGCTTGGTTGAATAGTCTCCGCATCTGGTTGCAAATACCTGCCTAGCTGCATGAAGCAAATCAGCAACAAAGCTGTCAAAGAGCCACTTAGCATTAACTGATCTTTTTGTTTAGCCAACATATCTTCTCCTTTTCAGTTTATTATACCACAATTGGAAGAAACAAGTTGTCAAATCAAGTTTGTCCCTAACATCGAAAAAGAGAGCCAAGTAGGCTCTCATCAGTATCCTATGAACAACGCTCAGCTATTGCCAACAAAACTACAACGCACCAAAACACGGGCTAAGCCGGAAGGTGTGCAGGTAAACAAGCTCAAATCCCAATCCTTGTCACTAGAGGTGTCTTTATAGACCTGATCGACCTCAGTCGGTTCAATCGTTTGGCGATTGGTCACACGGTAGCGGTAAATCCGACCAGTAACAGATTTGAGAATAATCTCTTCACCCATGTCGAGGTCTTTTAATGGTTCAAAATGACTAGCGTAATTATGGGCACAAACAACCAAATCATTCGTGTAGTAAGAACCATTGTAGCGAACCGGAGTCTGGGCTAATTGGTCATAATTGTAATCTGATGCGATGGGGAGAGTTATCCCTAAGCGTGGGATATGGAGTGTACCGATAAAATCAACACCGTCAATCGTTTCAACCGGCATCTCCCCATTTTCTGAGCCGAATGGTTTTTGGCTTTCTTTTTTTCTAGTTCTTGAGCAACAACATTTGAAGCTGTCGCTGCCTGATTAGCTTCTTAGAAATTAAACAAAGCAAAGACACATCCAGATACCATTAAAAGAATCCCTAAAATTCTCAATGCAAAGCGTCTTACTGGTGTCACTAGCTCTGCCCCCTCTTCATGAAAGAAAGACCTATCAATACTACACCAAAGATATTTAGGAGGTAAACTGGCCACTGAAAAGGCACCCCTTTTCTGTACAATTTTTATAAAGTGTTTTTGTTAAGCGATAACTCGCTTAACCATAGGTGTT
>NZ_JBGTZA010000063.1:0-4612 GCF_041807805.1 Streptococcus sp. E29BA | reverse complement strand
GGTACAACGTTTGATGACAGAGATGAAACTAGCTGCTCGTATTCGTCGGAAACGCAAGTATTCCTCTTACAAGGGCGTTGAAGTACGTGGTAGACGAGCCACCGCCGTCTAGGTTATAGGCTAAATCAGCGCCATAACTCTGCATGACCTCAGCCAGTTCATAGAGGGTCAGACCAGAGCTCTCATCGCTGCGACCGTCAGAGACGACGATGAGATAGTGAAGAGAGCCGTCCTCTTCCTCGATAATTCCAATAGCTGTCCGAGGATTATCTGCCATGGCACGACCAACCTCGTCAGTTGTCGACACAGCAATGTCACCATCCTTAACCAAGGTTGGTCCAAAGGTAAAGGTATTGACCACACCACTGTCCAATAAGGCTTGCGCCGTCGTGTCACTCTCTGAAATCACATCAAGCGTGCCATCGGCATATTGCACCAAATCCTCATAGTCACTGCTTCTAGCCACATCACGATAGAGTACCCCATTTTTGATGACATAGCCCGTCTGGTTTGCCCCGTAGTAGTCTCCATTGATGGCAAAGATGCCCTTGTTTGCCGCTGCCGTGCTAGAGGTCGTCGCGGTGATGTTGGTCCCATAGGTATCCTGCGCCAGCGCCGTCCTGAGCAAGCTCGGATCACTGATTCGCACATCCGCCACATAAATGGTCGTGTCACTCTGACGAATGGTCTCAATGGCTATGGCGATATTATCGTCTGTGTAGCTGCTATCGGTCACTGTTGCTGTGCCTGCGGCCATAGCAGAGCTACCAGTTGTTGTTCCAGTGCTGGAGCTGATGGGCGTTGCCTGCACTTGACCGGTCTCTGCGACACTGACCACCGCTGTTGGCAGAACAAAAGTTTTTAGAAGACTATAGGCATTTGCCGTCAGCAAGACACTGGAAAATAAAATCGTATAGGCATGTTTTTTGATTTGTTTCATTAAGCAGTCCCCTTCTTTTTGATTGCCCTAGTTTACGTCGCTAGGTTAAAAGAAAACTTAAAGAATTCTTTATAAAATCTTAAATTTCTGTTTTTTCAGACAAATATGGGTTTTATCCAATAAAAAAAGAGGACTATCGTCCTCAGCAGTCCTGTATGACATTCACTGTTCGGCTGACTTCCTGAAAGCCGAGTGCTTGATGGCAAAAATGACTCGCTTGGTTGTCTAGGGCATAATTAGAGGCAATCTGGCTCAATCCCTGTCCTTTTGCCCACTCTTTCGCAAAAGTAACCAGTTTTCTAGCCAATCCTTGGCGACGATAACTGGGTAAGACAAACACTCCTTCTAAGAATGCAACAGGAGAGCCTTTCGTCCCTTCGACATAGTCATATCTGGTGGATAAGCTGATAAAGGCGACAGCTCTGCCATCGTCCCAAAAAAGAAACTCATACGGGAATCGACCAGCTAAAAAGTCTGCCACCAAGTCCTGAGTCTCAGGCGACCACAACTGGCTGGCGAGGTCTGCCCAATGCGTTACCGTATTTGAGGTAACAGGTTCAATCATCAGTCACTCCTCCCCATTCTTTTGCTTGTGTTAAAAAGTTTACTGAACCTCATTGCACTTTTTTTCAGGCGATGACCCTAAACTCCCCATTAGGGAAGCCTCGCCCTTGCGTCTCTAGGCTCGGGTTAAAATAGCCTATCCGTAGGCTATTTTAATACTCTTTCTCATTGTAGCCAAAATCTGCCAAGTCCAGCTTCTTGTCTCGCCAATTTTTCTTGACTTTGACCCAGATTTCGAGGAAGACCTTGTCGCCTAGCATGAGTTCGATGTCACGGCGGGCAAGGGAGCCGATTTTTTTCAGCATGGCACCACCTTTTCCGATGACAATGCCTTTTTGGCTGTCCCGCTCGACCATGATGGTCGCTTGAATATGAACCTTGTCGGTCTCCTCATCTCGCTTCATTGACTCAATGACCACCGCTACCGAATGTGGAATCTCTTCGCGGGTCAAATGCAAGACCTTCTCTCGAATCATCTCCGACACCAAGAACCGCTCGGGATGGTCGGTAATCTGATCTTCTGGGAAATACTGGAAGCCCTCTTCCAGATTGTCCTTAAGAATCTCCATCAGGCGATTGATATTGTTTCCTTGAGTGGCTGAAATCGGCACAATTTCCTTGAAGTCCATCTGACTTCTGAAGTCATCAATCTGCTCCAAGAGCTGGTCAGGGTGCACCTTGTCAATCTTATTAATGACCAAAATAACAGGGATATTGGCCTTTTTTAAGCGCTCGATAATCATGTCATCGCCCTTGCCTCGCTTCTCATCAGCAGGTACCATAAAGAGCACCGTCTCCACCTCACGCAGGGTCGAGTAGGCCGCATCTACCATAAAATCCCCCAGAGCCGTCTTGGGCTTATGAATCCCTGGCGTGTCGATAAAGACAATTTGCTCCGTCTCAGTCGTGTAAATACCCATAATCTTGTTACGGGTCGTCTGCGCCTTATCGCTCATGATGGCAATTTTTTGCCCCATCACATAATTCAAAAAGGTTGATTTGCCGACGTTTGGTCGACCTAAAATCGCTACAAAGCCTGATTTAAACATAACTTAAGATACAAAGGACGTCAAAAGCCAAGTCAAAATAGGGAATGACCCGAAAATCCTGATTTTCGAGGTCGTTCATCTTTTTGACACAGCTTTTAGTCCGTGTTCAGTTGGAACACAAACCCGTCCCACTCCTTTCATTTTCTATTACTTTTAGTGTCCCATGGCAAAGCTGCCAGACACACATTCTTCAATCATCAAACGGTGGCTGTCAAAAGCCAATGCCAACTGGTCAATCTCCTCTTTTGTGAAAAAACGTAACTCTAGACTTTCATCATCACGGTGAGTGCTAATGTCATAGCTCTCTTCTGCTACCATTTCATAGATAAAGGTGATGGATTGGCAAATATCGCCGTTAGGATAATGATGCTCGCTGTTCGTGTAGACATTAAGCAAACGTTTGGCAGCCACCTTAATGCCTGTCTCCTCAGCAAACTCACGAATGGCTGTTTCCAGAGAGATTTCACCGAGTTCCATAGCGCTCCCCCCCCTCTTATGTCAAGTAACTGACACTATTTATTTGCTAGATTACACACTCATTATACCACAAACTATCCCATCAAGAAAGAGACTTGCTAGGATACAAGTCTCCTCCTCAGCTATTTGTAGATGACTGTAAAAAATCCAAGACAATCAACCACAACTTTGTCAACGTGTGCAACTACAATTTCTTTGCTTAACCTCTTATCAGTTGGCAACTGAGCATAGCTAGCTTCTTTCAACTGCTCTTCCAAAGCCTGAACAGATTTATCCACTTCCTTTTTCTTGGCAATATAATCTTCTCTGGTCAACAAGCTATCCTTGTAGTCCTGAAAGCAGGCGAGTTTTTCTGTCTTCAATCGTTCAATTTCCCGAACAACAAGGGTCTTAGATACCTTTTGATGAGGTTTTACTGCTTCATCTCCTGGTTTCCCTTTGATTGCTTGTTCAATCCTATCCACTCGACAAGACTTCATTTTTTCTCCCTGCCCCTTACAATAACGACAGGAAAATATTGGTAACCTTGATGGTTGTAATGTCCAATCAACGAATGATCACAGTGCTCACAACGAATCAGACCTGTCAATACAGATGATGTTTTAGGTATCTGATGCTGTTTTCTTTTTGTGGCTTTTGATCCTTTTAATTGGACAACTTGTTCAAATAGTTCTGATGAAATAATCGCTTCGTGATTGTTCTCAACCCGCTCCCACTCTAATTTTGGTCTGAAAACATGCTTCCCCCTTACATACGTCCGAGTATTAAACAGAT
Organism: Streptococcus sp. E29BA; assembly: GCF_041807805.1. Classification (NCBI taxonomy): domain Bacteria; kingdom Bacillati; phylum Bacillota; class Bacilli; order Lactobacillales; family Streptococcaceae; genus Streptococcus; species Streptococcus sp. E29BA. The sequence goes on along the minus strand of NZ_JBGTZA010000063.1, from coordinate 808 downwards.
AAGTTCCCTTATAGGCTTCATTCTTTAAAATTTGACCAACGGTATTGCTACTCTAAACATTTCGTTTTTGCTCAGTTGTTAAACGGAGTGACTTTGCGTAACGTGCCTGACTGATTTACATCTTTCGTTCTGCTGGAGTAATGACTTGTTCTTCATTCAGGAGTCGAGCAATTGTTTGGTAACTATTACCATCAAGGTACAAGGCGAAAATCCGTCGAACAATTGGTGCAACTGTCTCGTCAATAATAATCTTGAAACGGTCCTCTGGATCCTTGAGATAACCAAACGGGGGCAACCAGCTCATGTTTTTGCCCGAGCGTTTCATGCTGTTCATCGCACTCTTGACCTTCTCAGAAACATCTTTGGCATAGAAATCATTGAGTAAATTCCGAAATGGCACATCAATATCTAAGCCATTATTCTCAGAAACCATGCTATCGTACTGGTCATTGAGAGCGATAAATCGAACCCCAAGAAAAGGAAAGATATTTTCCAAATAGTTCCCTAACTCCAGATAATCACGCATAAATCGGGACAAGTCTTTAACAAGGATATGACGGATAGTTCCAGACTTAACATCGGCCATCAAGCGTTGAAAGGCTGGACGATTGAGAGTGGTTCCTGAAAAACCATCGTCCACAAATTCCAAGCGCTCCCAATTCTTAAACTCAGGTGTTTGGTCAAGGTAATGGTTGAAAAGGCACCCCTTTTCTGTACAATTTTTATAAAGCGTTTTTGTTAAGCGATAACTCGCTTAACCATAGGTGTTTGGTAATCGAGACTACCGTGAATGCGATGATGGTTCCAC
>NZ_JBGTZA010000062.1:0-5327 GCF_041807805.1 Streptococcus sp. E29BA | reverse complement strand
ATGTGATAAGATATAACAGTTCTCGAAAGAGAGCATGAGTCTGAGAGAGCGGACGAAAAAAACTTTTAAAAAAGTTTAAAAAAGTAGTTGACAGTTTATCTTAGATTTGATAGAATATAGGAGTTGTCTCTTAGGAGACAACGCATGACCCTTGAGAACTGAACAAGACGAACCAAGTTGGGATTAGATGAGATGTTTAATCCCGTCAATAAACGGAAAAAGTCAGTAATGACTGAGACAAATCAACTTTTATATATATGAGAGTTTGATCCTGGCTCAGGACGAACGCTGGCGGCGTGCCTAATACATGCAAGTGGAACGCAGTCAAATCACCGGAGCTTGCTCCATCGAGTTGACTGAGTCGCGAACGGGTGAGTAACGCGTAGGTAACCTGCCTGATAGCGGGGGATAACTATTGGAAACGATAGCTAATACCGCATAACAACTATTCTCGCATGAGAAAAGTTTGAAAGGAGCAACTGCTTCACTATCAGATGGACCTGCGTTGTATTAGCTAGTAGGTAGGGTAACGGCCTACCTAGGCATCGATACATAGCCGACCTGAGAGGGTGATCGGCCACACTGGGACTGAGACACGGCCCAGACTCCTACGGGAGGCAGCAGTAGGGAATCTTCGGCAATGGGGGCAACCCTGACCGAGCAACGCCGCGTGAGTGAAGAAGGTTTTCGGATCGTAAAGCTCTGTTGTAAGAGAAGAACGTTAGTGGGAGTGGAAAATCCATTAAGTGACGGTATCTTACCAGAAAGGGACGGCTAACTACGTGCCAGCAGCCGCGGTAATACGTAGGTCCCGAGCGTTGTCCGGATTTATTGGGCGTAAAGCGAGCGCAGGTGGTTAGATAAGTCTGAAGTAAAAGGCAGTGGCTCAACCATTGTATGCTTTGGAAACTGTTTAACTTGAGTGCAGAAGGGGAGAGTGGAATTCCATGTGTAGCGGTGAAATGCGTAGATATATGGAGGAACACCGGTGGCGAAAGCGGCTCTCTGGTCTGTAACTGACACTGAGGCTCGAAAGCGTGGGTAGCGAACAGGATTAGATACCCTGGTAGTCCACGCCGTAAACGATGAGTGCTAGATGTTAGGCCCTATCCGGGGCTTAGTATCGAAGCTAACGCGATAAGCACTCCGCCTGGGGAGTACGGCCGCAAGGCTGAAACTCAAAGGAATTGACGGGGGCCCGCACAAGCGGTGGAGCATGTGGTTTAATTCGAAGCAACGCGAAGAACCTTACCAGGTCTTGACATCCCTCTGACCGTCCTAGAGATAGGATTTTCCTTCGGGACAGAGGAGACAGGTGGTGCATGGTTGTCGTCAGCTCGTGTCGTGAGATGTTGGGTTAAGTCCCGCAACGAGCGCAACCCCTATTGTTAGTTGCCATCATTCAGTTGGGCACTCTAGCGAGACTGCCGGTAACAAACCGGAGGAAGGTGGGGATGACGTCAAATCATCATGCCCCTTATGACCTGGGCTACACACGTGCTACAATGGTCGGTACAACGAGTCGCAAGTCGGTGACGACAAGCAAATCTCTTAAAGCCGATCTCAGTTCGGATTGTAGGCTGCAACTCGCCTACATGAAGTCGGAATCGCTAGTAATCGCGGATCAGCACGCCGCGGTGAATACGTTCCCGGGCCTTGTACACACCGCCCGTCACACCACGAGAGTTTGTAACACCCGAAGTCGGTGAGGTAACCGTTTGGAGCCAGCCGCCTAAGGTGGGATAGATGATTGGGGTGAAGTCGTAACAAGGTAGCCGTATCGGAAGGTGCGGCTGGATCACCTCCTTTCTAAGGAAAAGGATACTTGCGTTTGTCTTGTTTAGTTCTGAAGGGTTGTAAACTCATACAACGTATGTGGGGTCTTAGCTCAGCTAAGCGAAACCTTCAGGTTGAAGCTTTGTCGAAGCGTTAGCGCACGACAGGGACCAGCGGATACCACTCGATATCATATTGAAAAGAATTAAATAACGTTAATAGTACATACTATATGTACGGGGCCTTAGCTCAGCTGGGAGAGCGCCTGCTTTGCACGCAGGAGGTCAGCGGTTCGATCCCGCTAGGCTCCATAGGATAGGGAACTATCCTAGGGACCATTGACAATTGAATATCTATATCAAATTCCATTTATTAAAAAAGATAAATGAAATAGTAACAAGAAATAAACCGAAACGCTGTAGAGAACAAATTTAATTTTAAAGGTTAAGTTAATAAGGGCGCACGGTGGATGCCTTGGCACTAGGAGCCGAAGAAGGACGTGACTAACAACGAAATGCTTTGGGGAGCTGTAAGTAAGCGCTGATCCAGAGATGTCCGAATGGGGGAACCCACTAACTTGATGGTTAGTATCCAGTTCTGTTAAGGAGCTTGGAGGGAAGACGCAGTGAACTGAAACATCTAAGTAGCTGCAGGAAGAGAAAGCAAAAGCGATTGCCTTAGTAGCGGCGAGCGAACGGGCAGGAGGGCAAACCAGAGAGTTTACTCTCTGGGGTTGTAGGACTGCGTTGTGGACTTAAAGAGTATAGAAGAATGACATGGGAAGGTCAGCCAAAGAGAGTGAGAGCCTCGTATTTGAAATAGTCTTTATACCTAGCAGTATCCTGAGTACGGCGAGACACGCGAAATCTCGTCGGAATCTGGGAGGACCATCTCCCAACCCTAAATACTCCCTAGTGACCGATAGTGAACCAGTACCGTGAGGGAAAGGTGAAAAGCACCCCGGAAGGGGAGTGAAATAGAACCTGAAACCGTGTGCCTACAACAAGTTCGAGCCCGTTAATGGGTGAGAGCGTGCCTTTTGTAGAATGAACCGGCGAGTTACGTTATGATGCGAGGTTAAGTGGTAGAAGCGGAGCCGTAGGGAAACCGAGTCTTAATAGGGCGCATTAGTATCATGACGTAGACCCGAAACCATGTGACCTACCCATGAGCAGGTTGAAGGTGCGGTAAGACGCACTGGAGGACCGAACCAGGGCACGTTGAAAAGTGCTTGGATGACTTGTGGGTAGCGGAGAAATTCCAAACGAACTTGGAGATAGCTGGTTCTCTCCGAAATAGCTTTAGGGCTAGCGTCGACATTGAGATTCTTGGAGGTAGAGCACTGTTTGGATGAGGGGGCCATCTCGGTTTACTGATTTCAGATAAACTCCGAATGCCAAGTAATTATGGTCGGCAGTCAGACTGCGAGTGCTAAGATCCGTAGTCGAAAGGGAAACAGCCCAGACCACCAGCTAAGGTCCCAAAATATGTGTTAAGTGGAAAAGGATGTGGGGTTGCACAGACAACTAGGATGTTAGCTTAGAAGCAGCTATTCATTCAAAGAGTGCGTAATAGCTCACTAGTCGAGTGACCCTGCGCCGAAAATGTACCGGGGCTAAAACACATTACCGAAGCTGTGGATACTACAATAGTAGTATGGTAGGAGAGCGTTCTATATGCGGCGAAGGCATACCGTGAGGAGTGCTGGAGCGTATAGAAGTGAGAATGCCGGTATGAGTAGCGAAAGATGGGTGAGAATCCCATCCACCGTAAGACTAAGGTTTCCAGGGGAAGGCTCGTCCGCCCTGGGTTAGTCGGGACCTAAGGAGAGACGTAAACGTGTATCCGATGGCCAACAGGTTGATATTCCTGTACTAGAGTATGAAGTGATGGAGGGACGCAGTAGGCTAACTAAAGCAGGCGACTGGAAGTGCCTGTCTAAGCAGTGAGGCTTGGTATGAGTTAAATGTTTGTACCTATAAGGTTGAGCTGTGATGGGGAGCGAAGTTTAGTAGCGAAGTTAGTGACGTCACACTGCCAAGAAAAGCTTCTAGCGATGTATCATACTCTACCCGTACCGCAAACCGACACAGGTAGTCGAGGCGAGTAGCCTCAGGTGAGCGAGAGAACTCTCGTTAAGGAACTCGGCAAAATGGCCCCGTAACTTCGGGAGAAGGGGCGCTCAGCTAGACTGAGCCGCAGTGAATAGGCCCAAGCAACTGTTTATCAAAAACACAGCTCTCTGCGAAATCGTAAGATGAAGTATAGGGGGTGACGCCTGCCCGGTGCTGGAAGGTTAAGAGGAGGGTTTAGCGTAAGCGAAGATCTGAATTGAAGCCCCAGTAAACGGCGGCCGTAACTATAACGGTCCTAAGGTAGCGAAATTCCTTGTCGGGTAAGTTCCGACCCGCACGAAAGGCGTAATGATTTGGGCACTGTCTCAACGAGAGACTCGGTGAAATTTTAGTACCTGTGAAGATGCAGGTTACCCGCGACAGGACGGAAAGACCCCATGGAGCTTTACTGCAGTTTGATATTGAGTATCTGTACCACATGTACAGGATAGGTAGGAGCCTATGAGATCGGGACGCCAGTTTCGATGGAGGCGCTGTTGGGATACTACCCTTGTGTTATGGCTACTCTAACCCGGATAGGTTAACCCTATCGGAGACAGTGTCTGACGGGCAGTTTGACTGGGGCGGTCGCCTCCTAAAAGGTAACGGAGGCGCCCAAAGGTTCCCTCAGATTGGTTGGAAATCAATCGTAGAGTGTAAAGGTATAAGGGAGCTTGACTGCGAGAGCTACAACTCGAGCAGGGACGAAAGTCGGGCTTAGTGATCCGGTGGTTCCGTATGGAAGGGCCATCGCTCAACGGATAAAAGCTACCCTGGGGATAACAGGCTTATCTCCCCCAAGAGTTCACATCGACGGGGAGGTTTGGCACCTCGATGTCGGCTCGTCGCATCCTGGGGCTGTAGTCGGTCCCAAGGGTTGGGCTGTTCGCCCATTAAAGCGGCACGCGAGCTGGGTTCAGAACGTCGTGAGACAGTTCGGTCCCTATCCGTCGCGGGCGTAGGAAATTTGAGAGGCTCTGCTCCTAGTACGAGAGGACCAGAGTGGACATACCGCTGGTGTACCAGTTGTCCTGCCAAGGGCATCGCTGGGTAGCTATGTATGGACGGGATAAACGCTGAAAGCATCTAAGTGTGAAACCCACCTCAAGATGAGATTTCCCATGATTATAGTATCAGTAAGGACCCTTAGAGAAGATGAGGTAGATAGGTTGGGAGTGGAAGTGCTGCGAGGCATGAAGCGGACCAATACTAATCGTCCGAGGACTTATCCGAAGTCTAATTAGATATTGACAAGCGTGGTTTAGTTTGTTACAATGAGTAGGTATTCAATTGTGAGTGGTTTATTTTAATCATTCGAGAGTTAAGTGACGATAGCCTAGGAGATACACCTGTACCCATGCCGAACACAGTAGTTAAGCCCTAGAACGCCTGAAGTAGTTGGGGGTTGCCCCCTGTGAGATATGGTAGTTGCTTAGC
>NZ_JBGTZA010000061.1:0-5575 GCF_041807805.1 Streptococcus sp. E29BA | reverse complement strand
GCTGTCGGCGCAACAGCCCTCTTATCAGCCCTAGGCTTAGCCGGACTGAGAAGACGAGCTAGGTAAGTTAATAAAAAAAGATTGGTTTTATGCCAATCTTTTTTGTTATTATTACGAATAGTTTTATAGAACAAGGAGGGAAAAATGGTTGAAGAATGGATTGAACGATTGAAGGAGAAGAGGACAACTCTGCTAATGGGGGGGATTATTGTAGCATTGACGGGTGTGCTTGCCAGTCAAGCTTTTGGGAAACCCAGTCTGCCGAATGATTTTCCAGAGATTCAACAGGTTGAGGAGAAAAACGTCAAGAGTGATCGTGTTGAGGAAGAAAGCTCAGAGTCTATCATGATTACAGTGGATGTCAAAGGGGCTGTTGTTAAGGAAGGGCTTTATGAGCTACCGTCTGGTAGCCGTGTGAATGATGCTATTATGAAGGCAGGAGGGTTGACTGATTTGGCGGATAAAAAGTCTGTGAATTTAGCACAAAAACTAGCAGATGAAGCGGTGATTTATGTCGCTAGTCAAGGAGAAAATGTTTCAGTTGTCGCAACAGGCTCTGAAACATCCTCTACTCAAAAAATCAATCTGAATACCGCTGATGAGGCTCAGTTGCAAACCATCACAGGTATCGGCGCTAAAAAAGCTAAAGACATCATCACCCACCGTGAAACCGTAGGTCGTTTTTCAAGTGTAGATGATCTCAAGCAGGTTGCGGGTATTGGTCAAAAAACCATTGACAAGATTAGCTCGGAGATTACAGTTGATTAAGCGATTCCCACTGCCACCCATTCAGTTGGCTTATTTGAGTTTACTAGCTTACTTTACCGTTTACCGATTTCACTGGTCGCTTGTAGGCATCATATTGTTCAGTTTTTGGCGTTTGTGGAAAAATGGCAGAGCTATTTTTCTAAGAACCCTTCTTATCTTAAGCGTTTTTACAGGAGTGTTTGCTTATCGTCACCATCAAGCAGAGCGTGCAGACACTACCGCGCCAGCTCAGCTAACCAGTTTAGCACTCATACCAGATAGTCTACAGATTAACGGTGATCAGTTATCTTTTCGAGGGCAATCCGATGGACGAGTTTATCAGGTCTTCTACCAGCTAAAGGCCCAGACAGAGCAAGAATTTTTCAAAACCTTGACTCAGCCTGTTCGCTTGACGGGCAGTTTTGAGCTATCAGAGGCTGAGGGTCAACGAAATTTTAAGGGCTTTGACTACCATTCTTATCTTGAGACACAAGGAATCTATCAGGTTGCTAAAGTTACATCGTTGGAAGAGGTTTCTCCACGATCTTTATCTGGTCTGGGTGATTACCTACGTTTGTTGAGACGACAGGCGCTGGTTTATATCTATGGTCATTTTCCTGAGCCCATGACGCATTACATGACTGGTCTTTTACTCGGTCATTTGGATAAATCATTTGATGACATGACAGAGCTTTATTCTAGCCTTGGTATTATTCATTTATTTGCCCTGTCAGGGATGCAGGTGGATTTCTTCCTCGGCTGGTTTAGAAAAATCTTATTAAGATTAGGGCTGACAGTTCGTCAAGTTGATTTCTTGCAGGTGCCACTATCCTTTTGCTATGCTGTCTTGACGGGTTTTCAGGTCTCCGTTTGTCGTAGCCTGTTGCAGTCCTTTTGGTCACGTTTAGGTGTAACAGGTATGGATAACCTTGGCTTAACGATGCTGAGCTTACTATGTTTAGTTCCAAATGCTTTTTTAACAGTTGGGGGTATTTTATCTTGTAGCTACGCTTTTGTTCTTTGCTTATTAACAATTAAGGAATTTACGGGGATTAAACGGCAAGTTATTGAAGCTGTCGCGCTTGCTTTGGCTGTTTTGCCTATCTTAATGTTTTATTTTTCTAGTTTTCAACCCTTGTCTCTTGTGTTAACAGCTCTGCTATCACTGCTGTTTGATGGGCTCATGTTGCCTGCTCTTAGTTTGGCATTTCTTCTGTTACCAGTGATAAATCTTAGTTTTCTTAATGTATTATTTGTCTTATTGGAGCGCTTTTTAGTGTTTGTTGGCGATTGGGCTAGTCGGTCTTTGGTTCTTGGGAGTCCGAGTGTCTTTGTTTTACTAAGTCTGTTGCTGTGTCTCGGTTTGCTTTATGATTACCGCTACCGAAAAAAAGTTGTCCTTGTCCTAAGCCTGCTTTTAGCTCTGCTATTTTCCTTAACGAAACATCCTTTAGAAAACGAGGTGACTGTTGTCGATATTGGGCAAGGGGATAGCATTTTTCTGCGGGCTGCTTCTGGTCAGACCTTGCTAATTGACGTTGGTGGACGTGTTGAGTTTGAGGCTGGTGAGGATTGGCAGAAGCGGCAGACCACAAGCAATGCTAGTCGCACACTAATTCCGTATTTGAAAAGTCGCGGAGTTGGGCGTATTGACCAGCTGGTGCTAACCCACACCGATACGGATCATATTGGTGATATGGAGGAAGTGGCTAAAGAGTTTACAATTGGGGAGGTCTTGGTTAGTCAAGGGAGTCTGACGAATGCTGAATTTGTGAAGCGCCTGAGAGCCATGAATGTCCGTGTTCGTACAGTGACAGCTGGGGATAGGTTGCCATTTATGGGGAGTTATTTGCAGGTGCTGTATCCATGGACGACAGGAGATGGTGGCAACAACGATTCACTGGTGCTTTATGGTCGCTTATTAGGCTTGAACTTTTTGTTTACAGGTGATTTGGAAGCAGGGGAATTAGAACTGATTAAACATTATCCCGATTTGCCTGTTGATGTCCTAAAAGCTGGCCACCATGGGTCGAAAGGTTCTTCCTACCCAGAGTTTTTGGTGCATACGAAGCCGAAGCTCGCCTTGATTTCTGCTGGTCGGAACAATCGCTATAAGCACCCTCACCAGGAAACGTTAGAGCGATTTGAACAACAACGAATCAAGGTCTATCGGACAGATACCCAAGGTGCTATTCGCTTTAGGGGATTGTTCAATTGGCAGATAGAGACTGTTAGGTAGAGCTTGTTAAAAGCTCTCCGCTGATGATTGAACTCAGTGGAGAGCAGATTGGTTATAGATTTAATCCATCAGCAATTGCTCTTTAACAAAGCGAGCATAAGTGGAATGGTTGGCTAGAAGATCGTTGTGGCTGCCACTACCAGTCAATTGACCATTTTCAAGGAAATAGATATGGTCTGCATCTAGAATGGTGGACAAACGATGGGCAATGACTAGAGCTGTCTTATTATGGAGAAGTTGTTTCATGCTTTGACCGATAGCAAATTCAGCATCAGCGTCAAGGTTGGCTGTTGCTTCATCAAAAATAATTAGATGAGCTTGTTTTAAGTAGGCTTTAGCGATTTGTAGACGCTGTTTTTGACCACCAGAGAGGAGTTTCCCTCCTTCACCAACAAAGGTGTCCAAACCCTGTTCCAATTTTTGGACATCTTCCCAGAGAACAGCAGCCTTTAGAGCTTGTTCTATATCAGTTTCGCTAGGAGTGGTATTGAGACCGAAGGTTAAGTTATCTCGTAGGCTTCCGGATAAGACAGCGGCTGATTGAGAAACTAGAGCTAATCCTTGACGCCAATCTTTGAGAGAAAAGGAACTAATATCTTGATCAGCAAGTTTGATGACACCACTGGTTGGCTGATAAAAACGAGCCAGAAGATGAGCTAAGGTACTTTTTCCAGAACCAGATGGACCGACGAGGGCAATTTTTTGTCCTAGGGGAAGAATCATATTGATATGAGATAGTGTATCTTGGTCAGCTTGATAGCCAAAACTGACTTCTTCGAGTACAAGATTTCCTTTGGGAATAGTATTTCTTTTTTGTGAAAAGTCTTCTTGTTCAATGGTCAATAACCTGTCCAGTTCTTTAGTTGCCCCTTTGACTTTAGCAAAATCAGTTACGATAGTCCCGATTGCTCCAACAGGATTTAGGAGCTGAAAGAGGTAGACTAGAAAGGAAATCAAGGTACCAATAGTTAAATCTCCAGTTGCCACCCGCTGACCACCATAGGTAAAAATCAGGGCAATACTGGCGAATAAAAACATTAGACCAACCGGAGAAACAAAGGATTTTATTAAGTCAACTTTGAGAGAAGTCTGTTTAATTTTCGTGATGATAGCATTTAGGTGATTGAGCCGTTGGTTCTCTCCACTATCGGCTTTAATGAGTTCAATTTCCTTAAAGGTTTCGCTTAACTGTCCAGTTAATCTGCTGGTATCTTCTTGTAATTGTTCGCTACTGTTTTGGCTTAGTTGGGACAAGGGGAACAATAGCAGAACTAACAAGGGGAGAGCAATAAAAAACGTTAGAGTTAATTTCCAATCAAGCAAGAAAAGGACAATAACACTCCCTATGATGGTCACACTACTAGTGATGAGCGAGGGGAGAGTGGTCACGTAAAAATTCCCTAGATTATTAATATCGTTGACTACTCTTGAGGAGAGCTCACCGCTCTTTTCATAGTGAAAGAAAGAGAGCGGGAGATGCATTAAGTGACGGGTAAGCTCTTGTCGCTTAGTTTCAGCGATATTCTCCCCGTTTAGAGCCATAAAATAAGTTCCAGAAGATAGTAAAAAAGCCTGAAGGGCAAAAAGACCTAAAATTTTAAAAAGAACCCAAAAATTGAGAGACGCTTTTTGGCTATCAATTAATTGGCGTAGGACTAGGGGAAGATAAAGAGCTGTTAGGCAAGATAGGATAATAAAAATTGCTCCAAGTAGAATTTCTTTTTTGAAATACTGTTTTAACATAGACAAAACTCCTGTATAAGGTGACAAATATGATTAACTTCCTCGTCATTATCAGCGACGAGATGACAGACCTCCAGATAACGAGATATAAACTTCTGTGGGATAGTGCTAACAAGATGAAGTAATAGTAGCGTATAACCTGCAGAGGTTAGCTTTTCAAGAAAAAGGTCATCTAAAAAAATAGTGAAAAATAGTTGCTTGTTGTTAGCAATTAAAGATAGTCTGTCAATGGCTGATTGTTCCCCTGAACAAAGAGCTATCAAAAATTGTTTTGAACTTTTAACACCATATTGTTGCAATAGAATCATTTGTTTTTCTGCTGTTAGTTTAGTATCTTCATGTTCTTGTTGGTGATAATGTTTAATGAGTGTGGCATAGTTAGACCGATTTAAACTCATAACAACCTCCTAATACAAAGAATATGATACCCGCTACCAAGGTTGTGTGATAAACCTCCTCAAAAGATTCTTTTGCAGTAGAGTTAGACTGTGTTTTGAAACTACCATTTTTTAGCTGGGTATTTTTCATATAAAAATAGCAGAGCTCTTGACAAGAAACTGACAATTTATCAGCTACATCTAAAATAAAAATGCAAGCAATGAGTTCCATAAAAACATCAGTATCATCGTGTCGAATACTTAATAAAATTGCGTATTCTAAAACAGCTAGTAGTTGGGGTTCCTTTGGTTTAAGGATATCAAAAATAGCGGTTTCCTTTCCAAAAATGGAAGTATAAAAGATGTCGTGTGTAATAGCATAGAGATGTTCCCTTGAATCGGTTACACTAAACTAGACAGAATTTATAAAGTGTTCTACACTAAAGAAAACAGGAGAACTCTATGTCTA
>NZ_JBGTZA010000060.1:0-6290 GCF_041807805.1 Streptococcus sp. E29BA | reverse complement strand
GGAGTTTAGCTCAGCTGGGAGAGCATCTGCCTTACAAGCAGAGGGTCAGCGGTTCGATCCCGTTAACTCCCATTATTAAGGAAACTTAATAGGTCCCGTAGTGTAGCGGTTATCACGTCGCCCTGTCACGGCGAAGATCGCGGGTTCGATTCCCGTCGGGACCGTTGAAACATCACACCGTGATGTTTCAAGTAACCAGATAATGAAAGACAGCAGTCTTTCTACTTATTATCTTGGATAGAATAAAATAGGTTAGACTCGTTAGCTCAGTTGGTAGAGCAATTGACTTTTAATCAATGGGTCGCTGGTTCGAGCCCAGCACGAGTCATGAATGCGGGTTTGGCGGAATTGGCAGACGCACCAGATTTAGGATCTGGCGCTTTCGGGCGTGGGGGTTCAAGTCCCTTAACCCGCATTAAGCAATAGGCCGGCTTAGCTCAGTTGGTAGAGCATCTGNGCGAACGTAGTTCAGTGGTAGAACACCACCTTGCCAAGGTGGGGGTCGCGGGTTCGAATCCCGTCGTTCGCTTTCTTTGTATGAGGCTGGGGTGGCGGAACTGGCAGACGCACAGGACTTAAAATCCTGCGGGGGCAACCCCGTACCGGTTCGATTCCGGTCCTCAGCATAATTTAATAAGCACCCTTAGCTCAATTGGATAGAGTACCTGACTACGAATCAGGCGGTTAGAGGTTCGACTCCTCTAGGGTGCATTTTCGGGAAGTAGCTCAGCTTGGTAGAGTGCTTGGTTTGGGACCAAGATGTCGCAGGTTCGAATCCTGTCTTCCCGATATGTGGCGGTGTAGCTCAGCTGGCTAGAGCGTTCGGTTCATACCCGAGAGGTCGGGGGTTCGATCCCCTTCGCCGCTATTTTCATATTGTGGATGACTTTGGACCTTTAGCTCAACTGGTTAGAGCACTCGGCTCATAACCGAGCGGTCGTAGGTTCGAGTCCTACAAGGTCCATTTAGCGGAGGATTACCCAAGTCCGGCTGAAGGGAACGGTCTTGAAAACCGTCAGGCGTGTAAAAGCGTGCGTGGGTTCGAATCCCACATCCTCCTTAAGATAGTAGTTGAGTTTATTGCTCAGCTATTATTTGAAAATTATTATTAACGCGGGATGGAGCAGCTCGGTAGCTCGTCGGGCTCATAACCCGAAGGTCGTAGGTTCAAATCCTGCTCCCGCAATAAGGCTCGGTAGCTCAGTTGGTAGAGCAATGGATTGAAGCTCCATGTGTCGGCGGTTCGATTCCGTCTCGCGCCATAGTTAAAATAGCTTAGTGCTGATATAATGTCTTGGAGAATTACTCAAGAGGCTGAAGAGGACGGTTTGCTAAATCGTTAGGTCGGGTAACTGGCGCGAGGGTTCGAATCCCTCATTCTCCGTAAGTAAACGAGGTAGATAGTTATCTCGTTTTTTGTTAAGTGAGGGTGCTAAGATGAAGAAACGACGTTTTTCTAAATGGATTATTTTTGCAATGACAAGTGCTTTGTTACTGGTATCATTGCTTTTTTTTGTCTCGGGTAATCGAGAAGCAACAAAGCAGCTGGCTAATTTTCCAGCAGCTGTTCTAGCTCAGTTCACCAGCTTCATGAGATTACCTGTAGACTTGGCTACTGATTTTGGGCAGGAAGTTACGGACTTGTTTCAAGCCTATAATGAAAATAAATCGCTGAAACAACGTTTGTCAACCTTAGAAAATCAAGATCGTATCATTGAGCGTTTGGAAAATGATAATGCGACACTCCGTGAGGCATTGTCAATCAAGAAAGAAATTTCAGCACAGCAACTTCTCTCTGCTCGTGTGATTTATCGCTCGACCTTATCTTGGCTAGAAATGGTTACACTGGATAAAGGGGCGAAAGATCAGGTAACATCACACATGCTTGCAGTGACAGATAAGGGTCTTGTTGGAACCATTAGCCAGCTGAATGACACGACATCTCAGGTTGAGTTACTGACTAATACGGCTCGTCAAACGGCAATTGGCGCAAGAATAGAAACAGCATCAGGAACCTTGTACGGCATGGTGCTCGGCTATGATACTGAAAAAGAGGCCCTTAAGCTAAGTCAGTTTAATCAGCAACTGCCGATTAAGGTTGGTGATAAAGTTTTGACTAGTGGGCTTGATGGCACCGGGCTAGAGGGAATCACCATTGGGCAGGTTAAGGAAATTGCTCGGACAGAAGACCAAGCTCTGATGGCTTATGTGACGCCTGCTGTCAATAATACCAGCTTGACTTCTGTGACACTAATAGGGGAGGGTGGAAATGATTAAGAAACGTGTTCTCCTCTGGTTAATTATGCTGGTGACTTTTTTCTTGGATGGGCAGATTTCCTTTTTCCTATCTGGCTTGACTGACTTCCGCTGGCTGGTAACGAGTCAGTTTCTCTTGATTAGTATTTTCTATATCAGTATCCTATGGCGGGATCTTTTCAGTTATCTTAGCCTAGTCTTGCTGGGGTTATTTTACGATCAGCATTATTTACTGACCATTGGGCTTGCGACCGTACTATTTCCATTGGTTTATTTTATTTTATCAATCACTAGGCGTTACTGGCTAAAGGGGAAATGGGATCGTGCTTTTGCCTTAGTTCTCTTACAGGTGTTATTTCCAGTAGGCCTCTACTGGCTGGGCTATTTTTACCAGTTAACAACGGTGACATTTTCAGAGTTCTTTAATCGTCAAATGCCTGGGACGATACTGTTTAATGGGATGACCTTATTTTTCTTCTTTCGTTACCTAGAACCGGTTTTATTTAGGGGTGTTGATTTTCGTCAAATATCAACCGAACTGTAATATAGGTGTAACATACTCAGCCCTTTTTTTTGTTAAAATAGGTAATGTCTTAAACTAGAAGGAGTGTCTATTCTATGAAAAATAAAATTATTTCAGCAGCATTGGTTAGTGGATTATTCTTGAATACAGTTGCACCACTGTCTGTTTTTGCTGAAGATTTTGACAAGAAGATTGCGCAGACCGATGCGACCATCGCTAATCTATCAGCAGAACAAGCACAAGCTCAAAGTCAAGTTTCCAGTTTAGAAAAACAAGTTGCTGATTTAGAAGCGCAGCAAGATGAGCTCACTAAAACAAACGAAGAGTTACAAGCTGAGTCAAAAGAATTGATTGCAGAGATTGATAGCTTGTCACAAAAAATTGTGGCACGAAATGGTCAGTTGAAAAAGCAAGCACGTAGTGCACAGAAAAATCAACAAGCATCAACGTATATCAATACAGTTTTAGAAGCTGACTCGTTATCAGAAATGGTTAGCCGAATCATGGCGATTCGTAAGGTTATTTCAGCTAATGAAAAATTGTTGAAGCAACAACAATCGGATAAAACCAATATCGAAGAAAAACAAAAGGCTAACCAAGAAGCTATTAACACTGTTGAGGCAAACCTTGTGACCTTGTCCGAGAACACCTATGCTTTAAATGTTCAAAAGGCAGAGTTAGAAGTTGCTCAAATTAATTTACAAGCTTCTCTGACAACTGCTGAAGAGGAAAAAGCTAGTCTCTTGTCTGCAAAGAGTGTAGCTGAGGAAAAAGCTCGTGTAGCAGCTGAGGAAAAAGCTCGTGCAGAAGCGGAGGCCAAGGCTCAAGCTGAGGCTCAGGTGCAGTCTATTGCAGCTTCTCGTGCAGCGGTTGCAACTCCAGTGCAGGAGTCAGCTGCCCCTACTGTGCAGACGTTAGTAGCACCAGCACAAGCAGCTGCCCCAGCAACTCAACAAACTTACACGACTGCCGCTACGACAACAGTATCTTATGATTACAGCACCTATCCTGTTGGTGAGTGTACATGGGGTGTCAAACAATTGGCTCCATGGGTTGGAAACTATTGGGGTAATGGTGGTGACTGGGCAGCGAGTGCCCGTGCTGCTGGCTTCCGTGTTGGTACGACACCGGCTGTAGGCGCTGTTGCAGTGTGGACAGGTGGCTATCATGGTTATGGTCACGTTGCTTACGTTGTTGCTGTTGAAAGCGATACGAAGATTCAAGTCCAAGAATCTAACATGATGGGCAAACGCTACATTGATAACCACCGTGGTTGGTTTAACCCAACAACCACTAGCGAAGGGGTTGTATCTTACATCTATCCAAATTAGAGTGCATTATCAGGACTTGGAAAAGTCCTGTTTTTTATATTAAAAGGCTCAGCTAGCAAGACTAGATTATTAAATATTTGAGACAACTTGATAAATAGATTCGGGTTGTTATTTGGCAATGGCTCTTTAAGTCAATATCTTATTTCCTTTTCTTATTGAAAATTCCGCTAAAAAGGGTTACAATAGAGGTAACGAAAATTTTTGGAGGGTTCTATGTCGTATTCAAATTTGAAGCTCTTTGCCTTATCGTCTAACCAAGAGTTAGCTGAAAAAGTAGCTGATATTATCGGTATCCCGCTTGGGAAGTCATCTGTTCGTCAGTTTTCAGATGGTGAAACTCAAGTCAATATCGAAGAATCGATTCGTGGTCATCATGTCTTTATCTTACAATCCACTAGTTCACCAGTCAATGATAACCTGATGGAAATCTTGATTATGGTAGATGCCTTGAAACGTGCGAGTGCAGAGACTGTAAATGTTGTCATGCCTTACTATGGATATGCTCGTCAGGATAGAAAGGCACGTTCACGTGAACCAATTACCTCCAAATTAGTTGCCAACATGCTTGAAATTGCTGGTGTTGACCGTTTGTTGACGGTTGATTTGCACGCGTCTCAGATTCAAGGGTTTTTCGATATTCCTGTTGACCATTTGATGGGAGCGCCACTGATTGCTGACTACTTCATTCGACGTGGGATGACTGGAGAAGACTATGTGGTGGTCAGCCCAGATCACGGTGGCGTGCCTCGGGCGAGAAAATTGGCCCAGTTTTTACAAACTCCACTGGCAATTATTGACAAGCGCCGTAGCGTTGACAAGATGAATACAAGTGAAGTGATGAATATCATCGGTAGTGTCGCTGGGAAAACATGTATTTTAATTGATGACATGATCGACACAGCAGGGACAATCTGTCACGCTGCAGATGCTCTGCGTGATGCGGGAGCTGTTTCGGTTTATGCCAGCTGTACGCACCCTGTCTTATCAGGACCTGCCTTGGATAATATTGAGCGCTCTGCTATTGAAAAACTGGTGGTGTTAGACACCATCTTCCTTCCAGAAAATCGTGTCATTGATAAGATTGAACAGATTTCAATCGCAGATTTGATTGCTGAAGCGATTATCCGCATCCATGAAAAGCGTCCGTTATCACCACTTTTTGCCCTATCAACTCCAAAATAAAATGAACTCCCTATCAATAAATTGCTAGGGAGTTTTGAGGGCTTGCTCAAAGGTTTCAGACGAACAAGTGACGGCAATCTCTTGACGTGTGAGGGGATGGGTGAAGTTGAGTTGATGGGCATGAAGCATGA
The DNA here is from genome assembly GCF_041807805.1 of Streptococcus sp. E29BA. NCBI lineage: Bacteria > Bacillati > Bacillota > Bacilli > Lactobacillales > Streptococcaceae > Streptococcus > Streptococcus sp. E29BA. The sequence goes on along the minus strand of NZ_JBGTZA010000060.1, from coordinate 867 downwards.
GCCTGCCTTTAGGTTTGGGATGATAAAGCGGATCGCCTAATAAGGGCAGTCCTTGGTGTGACAGGTGGACACGGATTTGGTGGGTGCGTCCTGTTTCGAGCTGACAACTAACGAGCGTTCGCTGCCCGTCAAACTGAACTGGGCTTACTCGAGTGAGGGCTACTTGTCCGTGTCGATGATCAACGACGCGTCTTCGCCGATCATGCCGATGACGACCGATTTTATCGCTAATCGTCCTAGTCTTGGGCAGAATACCATCAACCAGAGCGAGGTACTGGCGCTTGATACGTTTTTGCTCCAGGAGGCGGTTCAGCAGAGGGAGGATAAAGGGATTTTTGGCAAATAGCACAGCACCGCTCGTTTCCATGTCTAATCGATGGACGATATAGCAGACGCAGCCAGCATAGGTGGAGACATGATTGAGCAGGGCGATTTCTGTGGGCTCATTGCCATGGGTCTTGAGCCCTTCTGGCTTGTTAACAATGATGAGGTGGTCATCTTCGTAGAGGCAGTCAATGAGGTCAGCATTGCCAGCAGGCAGTGTTTTTTGAGGGTAGTCTTCCTCATCAAAGGTTAGATTGATGACATCTCCGAGATGGACTGAGCTCTGCCAGTTGACAGCTCTGCCATTGACCAAGAGATGCTTTTTTGTCCGTAGGAAATGCCTAATTTTTCGAGGAATGAGTAAGTGCTTCTCTAGAAGCTCTTTCACGCTACAATCCGCAAAGGTGTTGTGAATGGTGTAAGAGGTTGTCATGTGTGCTCCTTTAGGTATTGCTAGGGTAGACTCTGAAAAGTCACCCCTTTTCTGTACAATTTTTATAAAGTGTTTTTGTTAAGCGATAACTCGCTTAACCATAGGTGTTT
>NZ_JBGTZA010000059.1:0-6432 GCF_041807805.1 Streptococcus sp. E29BA | reverse complement strand
TTCAGCTACAGCTCCTGCAGCTTCAGCACTAGCCTCAGCGACAGTAGGTAAGAAGGGACTCCCTGCAACAGGCGATGCCCACACAGCTCTAGCTGCTGTCGGCGCAACAGCCCTCTTATCAGCCCTAGGTTTAGCCGGACGGAGAAGACGAGCTAGATAAGCTAATCTGATAATACAAAAACAACAGTTTTAATGCTGTTGTTTTTGTTGGTGAAGTTATCATTATTATGATTATGTTTTAAAATATTATACTCAATATGACAATGGCTCTATCACTTTAGAACTAATGTGACTAGCTAAGACAAAAATTTTTTCAAAGCGGTGCCTATTAGCCTTACCACGAGTATTTTGACCACAGAGATAGATACTCAATCTATTATTGTTAATGTTGACAATAATATAGCTTTCTAGTTTATTAAACGACAGTAAGCGCATGTTGTTTTCAATTCTAGATTACATAAAAGTACTTCCAGTGGGGGTTAAAAAGTATTGTTCTCAAAAATTATATTAAATCTATACCTGATTAGAGTTTTAGTTGCAAATAGTTTATTTATAGGACTAGGAAATAGAAGATGATAAATCCTTTTTTTTGTGGTAGAATGAAGAGTACTATATGAAAAGCGGAGAAAAGTATGAACATTTACGATCAATTACAGGCGGTGGAAGACCGCTATGAAGAGTTAGGCGAGTTGCTCAGTGACCCAGAGGTGGTATCTGACACCAAACGCTTTATGGAATTGTCTCGCGAAGAGGCAAACACGCGTGAAACGGTCGCTGCCTACCGTGAGTATAAGGCGACTATACAAGCCATCGCAGATGCAGAAGAGATGATTAAAGAAGCAGGTGGCGACAAGGATTTAGAGGAAATGGCTAAAGAAGAGCTCAAAGAGAGCAAGGCCGCTAAGGAAGCTCTCGAAGAGCGATTGAAAATCCTGCTCCTACCTAAAGACCCGAATGACGATAAAAACATCATCTTGGAGATTCGTGGTGCAGCAGGTGGTGACGAGGCGGCCCTCTTTGCCGGTGATCTTCTAGCCATGTACCAGAAGTTTTCCGAAAGCCAAGGCTGGCGCTTTGAAGTCATGGAGACGTCTTACAATGGTGTCGGTGGAATCAAGGAAGTCGTGGCGATGGTATCAGGTCAGTCGGTTTACTCTAAACTGAAATACGAATCTGGTGCCCACCGTGTGCAACGTGTCCCTGTGACCGAAAGCCAAGGCCGTGTCCATACATCGACAGCGACAGTTCTTATCATGCCTGAAATCGAAGAAGTCGAGTATGACATTGACTCGAAAGACCTCCGTATCGACATCTACCACGCTTCTGGTGCAGGTGGTCAGAACGTCAATAAGGTGGCAACGGCTGTCCGTATTGTTCACTTGCCGACCAACATCAAGGTCGAGATGCAGGAAGAGCGGACCCAGCAGAAGAACCGTGACAAGGCCATGAAGATTATCCGTGCCCGTGTGGCGGATCATTTTGCCCAGATTGCGCAAGACGAGCAGGATGCGGAGCGCAAGTCTACCATCGGTACAGGTGACCGTTCAGAACGCATTCGCACCTACAATTTTCCGCAGAACCGTGTCACCGACCACCGTATCGGTCTGACCCTGCAAAAGCTGGATACGATTTTATCTGGGAAGATGGACGAAGTGGTGGACGCCCTCGTTCTCTACGACCAGACCCAAAAACTGGAAAAGTTGGCCAACTAATGCGGTTGGGACAGGTCTTGTCTTCTTTGGAAGACCGTGTTGAAGCCGCAGGAGCAGAGCGAGCTGCCCTTGCCTACGTCTTTCGTGAGCTCAAGGGCTGGAGCTTGACCGATTTGGTTTTGCAGCTGTCACAGCCGATTACGCTAGCAGACGAGGCACTCTTGACTGAGTTAGCGGACAAACTCAGCCAGCATCTTCCCGCCCAGCACCTGACAGGACGCGCCTACTTTCGAGAGTTGACGCTCTTGGTGGACAGCCGTGTCCTCATCCCTCGCCCTGAGACGGAGGAGTTGGTCGATTTGATTCTTTTAGAAAATAGCAGAGCGGATTTGCGGGTTCTGGACCTGGGGACAGGCAGCGGGGCTATTGCCCTTTCCCTCAAGCAAGCTAGACCCGATTGGCAGGTGACAGCGAGTGATTTGTCAGCCGATGCTCTGGCAGTCGCTCGTGAAAATGCCCAAAAGCATGACCTTGCGGTTACCTTTATCCAGTCAGATGTCTACGATGGGTTACCTGAGACCTATGACCTTATTGTCTCTAACCCACCCTACATTGCTTACGCAGACCAGCATGAGGTCGGAGAGAATGTCTTGCGCTATGAGCCGCATACCGCTCTTTTTGCCGAAGAAGAAGGATTGGGCATTTATCGACAAATCTTGATAGATGCCCAGCAGCACCTGACACCAAATGGTAAGATTTATCTAGAAATTGGCTACAAGCAAGGTCAAGCGCTAAAAGCCTTAGCTCAGCAGTATTTACCCGATAAGCGCATGCGGGTCTTGACAGACAGCTACGGCAAAGACAGAATGGTGGTGATGGATAATGGCTGATTTGGGTCAGGTCTTAGAAAACGGTGGGGCAGTCGTCCTGCCGACTGAGACCGTTTACGGGATCTTTGCCAAGGCACTGGATGAAGAGGCTGTGAATCAGGTCTATGCCCTCAAGCAACGCCCTCGAGACAAGGCACTCAATCTGAACGTCTCAAATCCGAACGATATTCGAAAATTCAGTCAAAACCAGCATATTTTTTTAGAAAAGCTGTATAATGAGTTTATGCCAGGACCGTTGACCATCATCTTAGAAGCCAACGACCGAGTGCCACACTGGGTCAACTCTGGTCTGGGGACGGTCGGTTTTCGGGTGCCAAATCACCCTGTGACCTTAGACTTGATTGCCCAGCATGGACCATTGATCGGTCCTTCCGCCAATCGGTCAGGCCAAGCCAGTGGCATCTCTTTCGAGGACATCATGGCAGAGTTTGACGGTCAAGTGACGGGCTACGCAGATGATGCCGCCCTGACAGGACAGGACTCGACCATTTTGGACTTGTCTGGTGACAGAGCGACCATTTTACGACAAGGAGCCATCACCAAGGCACAACTCCTTGAAGTTGTGCCAGAGTTGAACTTTTAGGAGGATTAGTATGCTCAGATGTTTACACGATAAAGATGTCTCACAACTGTCGATTATCAATAAGTTGGCGTTAGGGTATTCTTTTTCAGAAGAGAAGACTGCCCAGCAATTAACTAAATTATCGGCAGATGATCACCATTTTCTGCTTGGCTATGGCGACCCTGAAACAGGAGAGTTCTTAGGCTATGTTCACGCTCAAATCTATGAAAGTTTGTACTCGCCGACAGGTTTTAATGTCTTGGCTCTGGCAGTTCACCCTGAACATCAAGGGAAGGGAATCGGTCGGTGCTTAATTGCAGGTTTAGAGGATGAAGCTAAGGCTAGAGGATATGCCTTCATCCGCCTGAATTCAGCTTCACATCGTCTGGAGGCGCATGGATTTTACCGCAGGATTGGCTACGATGGGGATAAGACGCAGCTGCGATTTATCAAGTTATTTGAGGAAGGGAACGATGATTGAACGTGAACCAGATGTTCCCGAGTTGACCGCGGATGACATGGCTTTGCTGACGGAGGCGGTCTTTGGGCAAGATCAGTTGCCTCAGGTCTGTGACTTGGGCTTTATCTTTTCGAGCACCCACCCCTTGCATTGGGAGAAGGCTGTCGAGGCTTATCGACAGGGCTATGTTAGCCAGTTTTTAGTGACGGGTGGTCGAAGCAAGACAGGACAGGCTCATCCTGATTGGCCAGGAGGTGATCGGACAGAGGCTGAGGTCATCATCGAGCACTTGGTGGCTGGGGGCGTTCCACGGCAGGCCATTCTGCATGAGAACCAATCGACCAATTCCTTGGAAAATGTTCTATTTGCTAAGGATTTGATTGATTTTTCACGCGTTAAGAGCATTTTGGTCATTTGCAAGAGCCATGTGGCAGGGCGTCAGCTACGAACCCTAGCCCAGCATCTTCCAGATGATATTGACCTTATCTCTTATCCCTTTGATACAGCTTATAAAGGACAGATAATTCGTCGGTCAGACTGGATGACCTCTGACATCGGTCGCCGACGGGTCTGGGGAGAATACCTGCGCCTCGTTCGCTACGGAGAACTGGGGCATTTGAAACCATTGGATAACCAACTTAAAGGAGTACACTTATGATTTTTGACAAGGAAGATTACAAGGCCTTTGACGCTGACCTTTGGGCAGCGGTACAAGCCGAAGAGCAGCGCCAGCAAAACAACATCGAGCTGATTGCCTCTGAAAACGTGGTGTCTAAGGCTGTTATGGCAGCTCAGGGCACCCTATTGACCAACAAATACGCCGAAGGCTACCCTGGCAAGCGCTATTATGGCGGCACAGACTGTGTGGACGTGGTGGAAAATCTGGCGATCGATCGAGCGAAAGAAATTTTCGGCGCTAAGTTTGCTAATGTGCAGCCCCACTCAGGCAGTCAGGCCAACGCGGCGGCTTACATGGCGCTGATTGAGACGGGAGACACGGTGATGGGTATGGACTTGTCCGCTGGTGGCCACCTCACTCATGGGGCGACAGTGAGCTTTTCGGGCAAACAGTACAACTTTGTCCACTACACGGTTGACCCTGAGACCCACCTCCTCGACTACGATGCCATTCTGGAGCAGGCCAAGGCCGTACAGCCTAAGCTTATCGTGGCAGGAGCGTCCGCCTATTCCCGTACTATTGACTTTGCAAAATTCCGTGAGATTGCGGACAGCGTCGGTGCCAAGCTGATGGTGGACATGGCGCACATTGCTGGTCTGGTGGCGTCTGGCCATCACCCAAGCCCAGTACCATATGCCCACATTACCACAACAACCACCCACAAGACCCTTCGTGGCCCACGCGGTGGCTTGATTTTGACCAACGATGAAGAGATTGCTAAGAAAATCAACTCAGCCATCTTCCCAGGCCTGCAGGGTGGTCCACTCATGCACGTCATTGCTGCCAAGGCAGTTGCCTTTAAGGAAGTCCTAGACCCTGCCTTCAAGACCTACGGTGAGCAGGTCATCAAAAACACCCGTGCTATGGCGGAGGTCTTTCTCAAACATGACAAGTTTAAAGTCATCTCAGGCGGGACAGATAATCACCTCTTCTTAGTGGACGTGACTGGCGTGGTTGAGAGTGGCAAGGTTGCCCAGCACCTGTTGGACGAAGTCAATATCACCCTCAATAAGAACTCGATTCCTTTTGAAACCCTATCACCCTTCCAGACCTCTGGTATCCGTATCGGCTCTCCAGCCATCACTAGTCGTGGTCTCGGTGAATCAGAAGCGACCAAGATTGCCGAGCTCATTATCAAAACCTTGGAAAATGCTGACAAGCCAGACGTGCTTGATCAGGTGCGTGCTGAGGTTAAGGCGATTACGGATGCCTTTCCGCTTTATAGTTAACCAGAAGAAAGGAACTTAAAATAATTTCAGAATATGTCTTACTTTGTGCCCCTTACCGATTTGAAAATCGGTTTGTGACTGAACTTGATAAAGAAATAGTTGATAAAGAATTACTTCCAATTGTTTTACCGAATGTAAATATCTTGACACGATTTTTAGTAAAACACGGTCTAAAAAAGAATTTTGGTATTGTGAATAAACATACTTTGGTTAATGAAATCAGAGCTCTAAAACAAGGCGACTACCGTAGGTTAAGAATGAAGAGAAGGCTTTGACAGCTGTCCTAGAGGAGTTAACTGAGGATACAAACTTGCTGGAGATTCTAGGTCGCTTACAAGCTTTAAGCAAAGGAAAAGGGGTACAAGGTTTTGATGATTGTCGTATCATCGATGTCTTGACCAAGGCTTATGCAGGAAAGCTTGTGAGTCAGGCGGAGTTTCAGGAGCTATTTGACCAAGAGACTACTCGTATCAAGCAAGATTATGAGAGTTGGGAACAGTATTTGGCATCTTGTGTTTTAGGGAAAATTTTACAATTTGCACCCACATCTTCGACGATTGTGACGGAAGAGAGTTTTATTTTAGCGATTTATGGTTACTGCCTGGCTAAAGTTAACGCTTTCTCATTTGCATCTTTCTGGGTTGATACTAACTTGGAACAACTGGGACAAGTTTTGGCTGATGTGCTCGGCTTTGATTATGAGCAAGATAAAAAAGATATGCGGGGAATTGAGGAATAGCTAGTACCAGCCATCTCTCCTTATAGGGCTCTTTGTCAACTGTAGTGGGTGAGTTATATTTACTGACGAGTGAGAAGCAACTTGGTTCTCACTCGTTTTATTTGGTTATTTTAGCTAATTAATCTTATTTATCTGTTTTATATTATGAAAAGGCACCCCTTTTCTGTACAATTTTTATAAAGTGTTTTTGTTAAGCGATAACTCGCTTAACCATAGGTGTT
>NZ_JBGTZA010000058.1:0-6843 GCF_041807805.1 Streptococcus sp. E29BA | reverse complement strand
AGACATAGAGTTCTCCTGTTTTCTTTAGTGTAGAACACTTTATAAATTCTGTCTAGTTTAGTGTAACCGATTCAGTTGTCTTTTTTGACCCTAAAGGGACTCAGGAAGAAGTCAATCTCCTGCAAGACCAGTTGCACACCCGCTACCCAGCCTATCACTGGGAGGTCAAAAATCAGGCTCTGATGCACCAGCATAGTCCCCACACAACCCCTTATCAGAGCAGCTGTGATGCTATCAGTAAGTACCCCGAACGCTGTACAGCGATTGCGGTGCGGTTATTGGAGTATGACTTGGAGATTTTTGCCCCCTATGGGTTAGAAGATATAGTGAACTTTATTGTCAGACCAACTCCGCATTTTGTGACTCATCCAGAGCGTCTAGCACTGTACCGCCAGCGTGTGCTATCAAAGAATTGGACAGATAAATTGCCACAGCTACAGGTAGAGTTGGAAAATCATTAACAAACTAGGTTGTCTGTTGGTGAGAATGCTTATCGTATCAGCTGTTGGTTGAGCGTTGGTTGTGATGATTAAACTAGTTTCATATACCTTAGCAGTGATTGATGGTTACCCCTCCTTGGTTCAGATGACATTTTGGCAGTATGAATTTACTAATCGACTTCTGCACCAAACGAGTTAATAACCGACTGGGCAGCTCTGCGATGATACCATAGAAAAAAGAAAGGAAGACCATGACCTATAAAGGCTATTTGATTGATTTGGATGGAACGATTTACCGAGGTAAGGAGAGGATTCCTGCTGGTGAGGCTTTTGTCCGCCAGTTGCAGGAGCGAGGGATTCCCCACCTTTTTGTGACCAATAACACCACCCGTCCGCCTGAGGCGGTACAGGCACTATTGCGCGACCAGTGTGAGCTGGAGGTAGATGTGGCAAAAATCTACACGGCAAGCCTGGCGACAGTGGACTACATGAATGAGTTAGGCAAGGACAAGACAGTTTATGTTATCGGAGAAGCAGGTCTCAAACAAGCGATTTTTGAAGCAGGTTATGTGGAGGAAACGGAAGCGCCAGCCTACGTGGTTGTTGGACTGGATACAGAGTTAACCTATGACAAGCTGGTGACGGCGACCTTAGCCATTCAAAAGGGAGCAACCTTTATCGGTACTAACCCTGACCTTAATATTCCAACTGAACGTGGGCTCTTGCCGGGCGGTGGAACAGTCACCCGCCTTCTGGAGTTAGCAACTCGTGTTGAGGCAACCTTTGTTGGTAAGCCACATGCGATTATCATGAACAGAGCTCTGGCGCGTCTCGGAGTGGCGAGAGAAGAAGCCATCGTTGTCGGTGATAATTACTTGACCGATATTCGGGCGGGGATTGATCATGGTATTGATAGTTTGCTGGTTTTGACAGGCTTCACCAAGCCTGAGGAGGTGGCTGATTTGCCACTGGCACCGACCTATGTCCTCAATAGTTTAGCGGAGTGGGATTTTGATGAGAACTAGAGGACAAGTGTTTATTGGTCTATTATGGTTGCTGGCGCTAGCGGTGCTTTTAACGATTAGCTTAGCTTGGGTGTTTTATCCCATAGCCATTGAGCAGTTTGAGTTGACCTCAGTGGTTGCCCTGTCTAGGCAGGAGCTCATGGACAATTTCAACCAGTTGATGACTTATTTGCTTCACCCCTTGAAGCAGGAACTTTTCATGGCTGATTTTCCTGTGTCTGCTAGCGGTGCCAAGCATTTTGCAGATGTTAAACACTTGTTCTTGCTGGCAGAAGCAGTCTTTATTGGTTTAGCTTATCCTGCGGTGCGCTTTTTCTTCCAAGCAATGCGTGATAGGGAACTGATTTTTTATCGACAGATTTTTTTGGGAGCTATGCTTTTTTCTGTGCTTATCGCAGGGCTGGGTATGGTTGTTGGATTTGAAACTTTTTTCACTCTTTTTCATACCTTGCTTTTCCCAGGAGACAGTTCTTGGTTGTTTAACCCTACGACTGATCCAGTGATTTTGGTGCTACCCGCCGAGTTTTTCCTGGCCTGTTTTATCCTCTTTTTTCTGATTTACCAAGCTCTCGTGGGGATGTTGCTACTGTTGAGCTACCGACAGTCGGCTTCTGACAGTTTAGAGAATAGATTTTGTTTTATTCAGGCTGATTGAAGAGGAGGAACCGTGCTGGCTCCTTTTAACAGTCCACCTTTAATTTTGATAGAAACGAGTGACGACGTGATTTATTTTGACAATGCCGCGACGACCCAGCCCTATCCCGAGGCGCTGGCGACTTATCAGCAGGTCGCGACTAAGATTTTCGGGAACCCCTCTAGCCTTCATGGTCTGGGGGGTCAGGCGACGCGGTTGCTTGAGGCGTCAAGACGCCAAATAGCCGAGCTCTTAGGCTGTTTGCCAGAGGAGATTTTTTTCACTTCTGGTGGGACGGAGAGTGACAACTGGGCCATCAAGGGGACTGCCCTTGAAAAGAGCAGTTTTGGGAAGCACCTCATCGTGTCTAGTGTCGAACACCCTGCGGTGCGGACCTCAGCCAAATGGCTGGAAACCTTGGGCTTTGAGGTGAGCTATGCTCCTGTGGACAAGGCTGGACTGATTGACCTCCCAGCCCTTTCAGCCCTCATCAGACCTGATACCATTTTGGTGTCCGTCATGGCAGTTAACAATGAAATTGGAGCTATCCAACCCATCTCAGCCATCTCCGACCTTTTGGCGGATAAGCCAGGCATCACCTTTCATGTGGATGCCGTGCAGGCGGTTGGCAAGCGTGATATGGCTGATGTGCTGACAGACCGTGTGGACTTGGCCTCTTTCTCCAGTCATAAATTTCGTGGTTTACGTGGTGTCGGCTGGCTCTATAAAAAGTCTGGTAAGCGGATTGCACCGCTTTTAACAGGCGGTGGTCAGGAGAGCGATTTGCGCTCGACGACAGAGAACCTCCCAGCCATTGCGGCAACAGCCAAAGCGCTGCGATTGACCCTAGAAAATGACCATGACCAGCGTGTCAAGGTGCGTGCGATGAGAGACGTCCTGCATAAGGCCTTGAGCCAGTTTGAGGATGTTCGTCTCTTTTCAGGGACAGATGAGTGGTTTTCACCGTCCATCATCACCTTTGGCATCAAGGGCGTTCGCGGCGAAGTCACGGTTCATGCCTTTGAAGAACATGAGATTTACCTGTCGACTACCTCAGCCTGCTCCTCCAAGGCTGGTCAGCCAGCTGGGACCCTGATTGCTATGGGTGTGCCTGTCCGTGATGCCCAGACCGCTGTCCGTATTAGTCTCGATGCTCACAACGACATGGGGCAGGTGGAGCAATTTTTGACCATTTTCAAGCAGATTTACGATAAGACCGAGAAAGTGAGACGCTAAGCCGTCCAAGTAAAGGAGACACATGCAGTATCAAGAAATCATGATTCGCTTTGGTGAGTTGTCCACCAAGGGCAAGAACAAGATGCGCTTCATCAACAAACTTCGCAAGAACATCGCTGATGTTCTGTCCGTATACCCAGAGGTTGTGGTCAAGGCTGACCGTGATCGTGGGCACGTTTACCTCAATGGGACAGCTTACGAGCCTGTGGCTGAATCGCTCAAGCAGATCTTCGGTATCCAGGCCTTTTCACCTGTCTACAAGGTCGAGAAATCCGTTCCAGCTCTCAAAGACGCGGTCGTCGCTATCATGACAGGCCTTTACCGTGAGGGCATGACCTTTAAGATTGCCAGCAAGCGCAGTGACCACAGCTTTGAACTGGATAGTTATGGGCTCAATCTGGATCTGGGAGATGCCGTTTATACCGCTCTGCCATCCATCAAAGCCCAAATGAAAGCTCCTGACGTGACGTTGAAGGTAGAAATTCGGGAGGAAGCGGCTTACCTCTCTCATGAGGAAGTCAAGGGGGCTGGCGGTTTGCCTGTGGGGACATCGCCCAAGGGCATGCTCATGTTGTCGGGCGGGATTGACTCCCCTGTGGCGGGCTATCTGGCGCTCAAGCGGGGGGTGGAGATTGAAGCGGTTCACTTTGCCAGTCCACCCTACACCAGCCCAGGTGCGCTCAAGAAAGCGCACGACCTGACGCGCAAGCTGACCAAGTTCGGTGGCAACATCACCTTTATTGAAGTGCCGTTTACAGAGATTCAGGAGGAAATTAAGGATAAGGCACCCGAAGCCTATCTGATGACCCTGACTCGTCGATTTATGATGCGGATTACCGACCGTATTCGTGAGGTGCGAAAGGGCTTGGTGATCATCAACGGGGAAAGTCTGGGACAGGTGGCCAGTCAGACTCTGGAGAGTATGGTCGCCATCAACGCCGTGACCAATACGCCTGTTATCCGTCCTGTTGTGACCATGGACAAGCTGGAAATCATCGAGTTGGCGCAAAAAATCGACACTTTTGATATTTCTATCCAGCCCTTTGAAGATTGCTGTGCTATTTTCGCTCCAGACCGTCCAAAGACCAATCCCAAACTCAAAAATGCCGAGCAGTATGAGGCACGTCTGGATGTCGATGGTCTGGTCGAGCGTGCAGTGGCTGGGATTAAGTTGACTACCATCACACCTCAAGTGGAAAAAGACGAGATGGCTGATTTGATTGAGGAACTGTTGTAATGTGGCAGAGCTTTAATCGTTATGTGGCTAGGCTCATTCAAGCAGTTATTATTGGCATATCTGCTCTTCTCTTATTCTATTTGTCCGTCCAGCTCCTACGACTTCAAGCCTATATGCCTTTGACCCGTTTGGAGGATATGATTTTCATTCGACAACAACCAAGTGTGTTGATTGAGGTGGGTATAGGTTTGCTTCTTTTGGTTGCTCTAGCGCCTTTGCTCAAAAAGATACCACCCCATCATCTATTTTTGGGGTGTGCGCTCCTCTATCTACTAGCTGGATATGGTTTGATTAGCCATGTCGATTCAGTAATTCGTGCTGATGCCAAACGAGTTTTTGAAGCCGCTCTTGCTATGAACCAAGGGGACTTTTCTTCTCTTACCAAGCAAGGGGCGTACCTCTACCTACACCCTCATCAACTGGGGCTAGTTACTTTGGAGAGATTTTATCTCTTATTTTCATCTAGCCCACGTTTTATTTTCGGTGTCAATCTCATCTTAGTGCTAGCGACCCTTAGGCTTCAGGCTGCAATTTGCCATAAGCTTTATCACAAGGGTCTTGTGACAAATTATCTGATACTCTTGTCCTTTGCCTTTTTGCCCCAGTTTTTCTTTATTCTGTTTGCTTATGGGGCAATACCTGGCGCATTTCTCATTGTTCTTGCAACCTATTTTTTCCTCAAAGACCAGCAATCTCATCGTCTAACTTGGGCAATTTTAGGCATTTTGATGGCAGTCTTTGCTGGAATCGTTAGGAATAACTATCAAATCTTCCTGATTGTCTTGCTCATTCTGTGGCTGATGGCCTATGGTAAAACTCTTAGCAAACGTTACCTCAAATTACCGCTTGCTCTGCTGGTCAGTTTTTTTCTACTAAGCAAATTGCTAACCTTTTCTTATGAAATGGCGATTGGTCAGCCCTTATCTCCAGGGGTTCCAAAACTAGCCTATGTCACGATGGGCTTGCAAGAAGACCCTAAGGGTGCTGTTGGTGGCTGGTGGAATACTTATAACACAAACTTATTAAAAAAAGTCGGCTATGATCAAACATTGGCGAAAGAAAAAACTCAAACGGATTTGAAACAAGCCCTTGGTCGGCTGTCATCTGATGCTGGTTATGCTTCAAAATTTTTTAGAGACAAAATTCACTCGACCTGGTTAGACCCGACCTTCCAGTCAATTTGGACAGGCCCCTTAGCGGCACGTGGTCAGTATACCCATACGTCCTTGCTAAAAAGCATTTATGAGGAGGGCACTGGCTATGCCATGCTGAATCGTTTGGGAGGGGTCTGGTTGTGGCTGGTCTACAGTCTGGCAGCTGTTTATTGGCTATGTCGCTCACGGCAGACGGCAGGTAGGGTCCTTCGTCTCTTTGAGTACCTTCCCTTCCTCTTTTTTATTGGCGGTGTTCTTTTTCACCTCATCTGGGAGACAAAAAGTCAGTATGTTCCCGTCTATGTTTCCTTGTTAACCCAACCTGCAGCTTATAGTTTAGGTCACATAGCAGAGCGACTGATGCGTAAAGTTAAAAAAATAGGCTCTTTGTCAACTGTAGTGGGTTGACCCACTTAACACCGAGAGAGGACAGTTCTTGTCTTCTCTCGTTTTCTGTTTATGGCAATGAAAATGCGAGTTTTGTCTTTTCAAAGTTTCTGAAACCAAAGGCATTGCGCTTAATAACCTTGATGATGTTGTGGGTTGCTTCAATCTTGGCGTTAGAGTAGGGCAATTCCAAGGCATTGACAATCTTGTCCCTATCCTTCAAAAATGTTCTAAAAACTGTCTGAAAGATAGGATTAACGCTTGAAATCGTCTCCTCGATTAGCCCAAAAAACTGTTCGGCTTGCTTTTCTTGAAAATGAAACAGGAGCAGTTGATAAAGTTCGTAGTGTTCTTTTAGCTCTTGAGAATAGCCGAGCAGTTTAGTGACAACCTCCTGATTAGTCAAGTGCCTGCGAAAAGTTGGGCGATAAAAGCGTTTATCGCTGAGCTTTCGACTGGCTTGTTGGAGTAAACTAGTCCAGTGGACTAGTTTAGCCCGAGCTTGAAAACGAGAGAGCGAGGGTTCCAGTAGCGTTTGAGGGCTCTGTATTCGTGGGAATTTCGATCAAACTGGTTCATTATCTGAACATGTAGCCTGTTCATTGCCCTGCTCATATGCTGGACAATGTGGAAACGATCGAGAACGATTTTCACATTTGGAAATAGTTTCTTAGCGATGTCGTAATAAGGGCTAAACATGTCCATGGTGATGACCTTAACACGGCTTCTA
>NZ_JBGTZA010000057.1:0-7157 GCF_041807805.1 Streptococcus sp. E29BA | reverse complement strand
CAATTTTTGAGCGATTTTCTGATTAAGAATGACAGGAATTTGATGGTTGACTTGACCAGTGACGTTTCAGCGACAGCTATTTTTCCACATTTCTGGCAGCGGAACCGGCGCTTTCGCAAGCGAATGAGTGTCTTGTAACCAGCACACTCAAGATAAGGTATTTTGGATAGTTTCTGGAAGTCGTACTTGGCCATCTGTCCCTGGCAATGTTGGCATTTTGGAGCAGGGTAATCGAGTTTAGCGATGACCTATTTGTAACTCCCAGCCTCCACAATCTCCAAAATAGTGATATTAGGGTCTTTAATTCCGAGTAGGTTTGTGATCGAATTGAACTGTTCCATATGTGTCTTTCTAATGAGTTGTTTAAGCACTTTTCATTGTAGGTCATCTGGAACTTTTTTTCTACACTCAAAAGGCTCTATAATCTCCATGGTGGATTTACCCACTACAGAAATTATAGAGCCAAAAATAGAAGAAAAAACGAGAGAAGACAACTCTGATTCTCTCTCGATGTCAGTATCGTTCAACATTAGTTGATGATGAAGCCTCTGTTGATTCAGGTTAAAATTTGTTAATCAACTCAAAAATACCTAGTGACAAGAGTTTGTCAAAGATAAAAATGATGAGTGTGAAAAATGCGGTGTACTGAAGAATGGAAATATAGTCCTTCCATGCCTGTTTTGGTGTTGGCCAAGTGGTATCTCGTAAAACCTTAAAAATGCCCATGAGCTCTCCTATCGTGTTTCTTTATGTAAGGTGTACTGTTTACAATGCTTGCAAAATTTCTTGACTTCTAGCCGAGTGGGTTTTGGGTTGCTACTGACACTAATCGAGTAGTTACGGCTACCGCAATCTGTACAGGCTAGACTTGCTTTTTTTTGTGCCATAAGGCCTCCTTTTACACCCTATTCTATCATATCTGACAGCAATTGGCAACTTATCTGAAATAATTGATCAGCTGATCCCAGAGGTTCTGGGCTTTTTCTCTTAAACCTGAGTCGTCGACGGCTTGGCGAAGTTTGTCTGCGGCTTCTTGAGCTGATTGGCGAAGCCCATCGATGATGTCTTGAGATTCTGTTTGGCTGGCTTCATCAGTATATTCTGGGGCGATACCATCCAGCGCGTAGCTATTTTCCTCAGAAAAAGACGTGCCTGCCGTGTAAGGCAAGATATAGCTCGCTTGCGTGCTAAAGAGCTGTGGTGCCATATAAGCGTTAGCATCACTGAGGTAGTGGTTCTCATCGGTCTGCTCAAAGCCGACCCACTGGCTGATGACCACATCAGGCGTATAACCAATCACCCACTGGTCACCAACAAGCTCTGGGTTAAATGCTGTTTCGCTTGTTCCTGTTTTCCCTGCTAAGGTATAACCGTAGACATTGGCACGCACCCCTGTACCGTTTGAAAAAGTCCCCAGCATCATGCTGGTCATCTGGTCTGCTACAGCCTTGATCAAAATGCGCTGACTTGTCGGCTTGTAGGTTTTAATCACACGTCCGTCTGCTGTCTCGATTCGGGTGATGAGGTGGGCCTTAGGCATGACCCCGCCATTAGCAAATGTCGCATAAGCCTGCGCCATCTCTAACGGATTGGTCGTTACACTACCACCCAGCGCAATGCCTAATTCTCGATTAGCCTTATCCATCTCTAAGCCAAACTGTTTGCCATAAGCGATGGCTTGGTCAATCCCCATCTTCTCGGTCAAGTACACCGCTGGGATATTATAAGACTGGGCCAAGGCTTGATACATAGGCACATCCTCAGACTCATAACCGCCAAAGTTGTGTGGGGCATAGCCGTTAAAATCACGATGGCTATTCGGCAAGAGACTATCTGTTGCCCAGCCGTTGGCAAGAGCTGGCGCATAGACAATCAAGGGTTTAATGCTTGATGCCGGACTTCTCTCGGCTTGAGTTGCAAAGTTAAAGGTTCTAAAGGTCGGCTGTTCACTGCTATTGACACGACCGACCAGACCACGAACACCTCCTGTCGTCGGGTCTAGAGCCACGCTGGCCGCCTGCGCCTGACTGCCATCAATCTCAGATACAGGAATCAGCTCATCATTATCAAGCGTCTGTTGCATGCCACTTTGATAGTTCTGATCAAGCTCGGTATAAATCCGATAACCGTTGTTGACGATGTCTTTCTCACTCAAGCCATACATGGCAATCGCTTCATTGACCACCGCGTCGAAATAGGAAGGATAAGCGTAATTATCCACCTTGCCAGCATAGGTATCAGCCAAACGCTCTGCCATTGCTACCGCCATATGCTGGTCGGCAACTTCCTGACTGATGTAGCCTGCCTCTACCATGGACTGCAACACCGTATCTCGACGATTGGTGGCCTCTTCCAGAGAAGCATAGGGATTATAAATCTCTGGACCTTTGAGCATACCTGCCAAGGTTGCCGCCTCATCTAAACTCAGCTCAGCGGCTGACACCCCAAAGTATTTCTGACTGGCATCTTCCACGCCCCAGACCCCATTGCCAAAATAAGCGTGGTTGAGGTACATGGTCAAGATGTCGTTTTTACTGTATTTTTTGGTCAATTCTAGCGCCAAGAAAAATTCCCTGGCCTTACGCTTGATGGTCTGATCTTGAGTCAGGTAAGCATTTTTAGCCAACTGCTGGGTGATGGTTGAGCCTCCACCAGATTTCCCTAAAGTCAACAGCGCTAAAAAGGTGCGCTGAAAGTTAATCCCGCTATTGTCATAAAAGGTTCTGTCCTCTGTGGCAATCACTGCCTGCTCCAACTGGTCACTGATGGCATCTAGTTCGACATAGGTGCCTTTTTGACCAGACAGGCTGCCTGCCTCCTCATTGTTTCGGTCATAGATGACCGTGACAGCCTTTAGGGAAGCCTGAAGGTCAGAGACCTTGGCCGTTTTGGCTAGATAAAACAAGTAGCCTCCTACCACAAGACCAAACAACGCAGCCATGAGTAAGAGCACCTTGCCGACATGGTAACGGCGCCAGTAGCGACGAAGGGGATGGGATGTCGGTAACCGAAATCGGCTAAGTAGACTCGTCCTCTCATCTTGTTCCATGTCATCCTTCTGGCTACGTCGCCGACGGTAGGTCGGTTTTGCAGGCGGTTCTTCTGACAGCTGAGTAAAAACGACCGTATCCTCCAAGGAGACATCGCCATACTCATCACTCGCCTCGCTCGATGATGGCTTCAAAAATTTTTTCTTTAATAAATCTAATAGTGTCATAACCTGATTATAAAAAAAAACAGCAAAAAAGTCATATTTCTGCTGTAAAATGCCTCTTGAGCTAGTCTTTCTCTCCACATAAAAATGAGCAAGTAGTTTCATTGAGTGAGTGCCCCTATTGCTCATTTTTATAACGATACTTGACTTACCGCACTATGACTGTTCGACCAGCTTGTAATCTTCAACCTTGTACACTTTGTGACACAAACAGTCAATGTCTTCTTGATTGTGGCTAGCAATCAAAACAGTTGTTCCTTGTTTAGCCAGTCGCAAAAACAGATCTCTCATCTTCATCACAGCATCTGCATCCAAAGCGTTCATCGGCTCATCAAGCAATAACACCTTGGGATGCTCCATGATGGCTTGAGCGATGCCCATTTTCTTTTTCATGCCCAAAGAGAAGTGCTTGACTTTCTTATCCTTAAATGCCAGCAAATCCACCGCCTCCAGCGCACCTTCTATGACTTCCTTGGAAACGTTTTGGTTAATGCTCAATAGCAGAGCTAGATTATCGTAAGCCGTCAGCTCAGGCAAAAACGATGGTTCCTCAATCAGTACCCCAATCTTGTCCGCAAACCGTGTGGATGTCGCAACCTCTCTCCCATTGACCCAGACTTCACCCTCTTTTGGCTTTGCCAAGCCAGCAATGATCTTAAACAAGACCGACTTCCCAGAACCATTTTTACCAGTGATGCCCACGATTTCTCCAGAAGCAAAGGAGACGTTAAGCTGTTTAAAAATATCTTGCCTCCCAAAAGAGAACGACATCTCCTTAATCTCAATTGTCTTCATAGATGCAATACTCCTTTCTTAGTGATGTCAATAATGATGAAAAGTAGATTAGTAACGATGACCATTAACGGAACTGGACTTAATGTGAGCCAATCAGCCATGCCTTGCGATTGCATACTCAAATAAACCACGGTTGCGCAAGAGATGAGCGCCGCTGTTTGGGCATTTCTAAACACCCTAGATAAACAAAAATATAAACTGCTTGTTTGAGCAATGATGACTATCAACCTGATCATCTCCCTAAGAGAGAGCATGTGGCTGGTTCCGGATAAGAGGTAAAACACCTGAAAATAAAGCAACCAGTAAACAGCTCCCACCAAGGCGATATAGCAACTGATGTCCAACAAGTGTTTATATTGATTGCCCTGTCGCATAATGAGTAAACCAGTATAACTCTCTGTCATATCAATCTTAAACACAAATAAAAACAAGAACAAGAGAATAGGTGAGATGTGCTTAGCAATAAGGTAAAAATGGCGATAATTCAGCTGGTAGTAATCTAGCACACTCTCTTCAGCCTCCGTACCGAGCATATAGTGACCCGATAAATGAAGCAGGAAAAAGAACACCAGCACAGCAAGTACGATTTTTGGGGTTATATTTTTCTTGAACAAGACTGTTAACATCGCATCTCCTTAGTCTGTATAGTTCCGTCTTATCGCCAGAATATAGGTCATCGCTATCAAAGAAAGGTTACCAGACAGCCAGTACACCATGTTTTCCCAAACAGCTCCAACATGAACCGCTTGGTAGTGATAAATCGGTAGCAAGGAAAGAACAGGTGAGTAAATCGTCAATTTATAGATAAAGGATTGAAAGAAGATAAAAGCTATCATTAAAAATAAAGAAACCTTATCGCTGAAGAGCAGTCGGCAAAACTGATGAAGATTTAGCAAAAAGAATAAATAACAGTAAAAGTTAATTGCGACTAAGATAGTTTGACTAAGCAAGCTTCTGCCAAGAGACGGCTGTGCTGAAAACAGGTCTGTGTAGTGCTTAACCGTTTCTGGTGTCCATGCCACATTGACATTTGTTGTAAACATACCAATCAGGATCCCCATTAAAGCCAGTAAACAGACAAATGTTATCCCAAAAATGACCTGTACTAAGAACTGATGCCTAAATAACCGTTTTTTATCTTTGAAACGTAGTAGAGCTAGTTGGCTCGGAAAAAATAGTCTGGAGATAAAACTGCTACCGATTAAACAGACCAAGGGTACTCCCACAATAGCAGTGTATAAATCACTGGTCAGATAAAGCTGCCAGAGCCAAAAATTTTTTTCTGATGACGACAGATTAAATTGGAGAAAGCTGAAACTGATTAGGCAAAACAGCAGTAAGACATACACAACTAATTTTCTCTCATACCTCTGCCCCAAAAGCCTAATCATCCGTTGAATCATCAATGATCACTTCCTTTTTTAGTCTGAAAAACCCGACGACAAGCGTCACAGATAGGATTAGCAACAGCTGACCATAGACCGATAAAACATTAGCTGTCGTATTGGCGGTTAGATCAAACGTTGTGACTGGTTCAAATCTATCCAGTCTTATAAACGGAAAAACAAATGACGGGAGCAGGTATAAGCCAAAGGGAATAACGGCAGAAGCTAGCTTGTTACTGATAAAGAAAGTCGATACCAACCCGAGATTGGCATAGACCGCAGCAAAGATACCGCTGTTTATCACCGTGAGGATAGCATACAACATCTGATGCTGACGAAAAACAGACGACCACGCACCACCAATTTCACCGAAATACAAGCCTTTCTCAAATGGCAACATGATCCTATTGGTGAGTAAGAATAAGGTCAAGGGAAGCATGATAGACAGCGCTGACGCTAAACTATTAGACGCTATTTTCACAATATAGTAGGTTTTTAGAGTGGTTCTGGTCAGTATCCCATAAATCATATGGTTCTCCCTATCCTCCAAGTAAGCATTTGAGAACGGAAGACCTACAATCAGAGGTGCTACGACTGGCAAGATAGCACCTGACCCCAAAGAAAAGGCATATAAGAAGAGCGACACTCCCTTAAATTCAGCGATTGAATCCCAGCTACTCATCATTCCGATAAAGAGGCTGACTAATACCAGCAACATAGCTATAAGGTTCTTTTGAGATAAGACAGCTCGCTTTAACTCAGCTAAAAAATAACTTATCATATTATCGTCCTCAATAATCTATGATAACACCAAAGGAGAAGACAGTCGCCTCCTCCCCCTAAAATAAAATTACCGTTATATCTATTAATTTCTTATTGTGCGTCGGGACTCCAAGAACCCTGAGCTTGTACTTTTACAACCGTAGATACAGGTGTTGCAATACTCAATTTTGTCCCACTACCAATATATGCACCTGCACCTCCATGATAAGGCATATAAATAACATCTCCTGGCCCCATCTGATAGCTTCCGGTAATGTCCGCTCCAGTTCTTGAAAGCTGAATAGAGGTATTGATTCTCTTATTCCCCCCAATGGCATCGTTCTGATGTACTCCATTTGTATGATTTTCTTTATACAAAGTGGTCGTTGTAATATTTCCAAATCGAGGAATAGTAACATCGTAATCTCCAATTTGTCTTGCTGACACTTGGGAAATAACTACACCTATTCCCACAATTGCCAAAGCAGTAATACTGCTCTTTTTTAAAATATCTTTCATGTTATTAGTCCTTCTACTTATTATATTTCATATGAGAATTGCGATATAATAACGATAATTTTATAAACAAGGCATCAATTGGTCTACTTTTCCAACATCAAAGGNACTTATTATATTTCATATGAGAATTGCGATATAATAACGATAATTTTATAAACAAGGCATCAATTGGTCTACTTTTCCAACATCAAAGGTATTAGTTGTATTTTATTAGTTGAACTACTGTATCATTTGATTTTCTGCAACACTCAACTTGTTGAGACAGAAAGAAGATACGAACTGCGGTAATGCTTAATGTCTAAAGAACCAATGATTTTTTTAATTCTACAATTTTTACTCATTTTATTGAATCCCCTTTCATTCCTTTTATTTAATCTTATCATATATAAAATTTCCTGTCAATTATATTTGTGTATTTTTTGATTTTTTTAATTTTAAAATTAAAAATGTTGCTGTTTATGACTAACTTTTGTACAATGAGG
>NZ_JBGTZA010000056.1:0-7383 GCF_041807805.1 Streptococcus sp. E29BA | reverse complement strand
TAGACATAGAGTTCTCCTGTTTTCTTTAGTGTAGAACACTTTATAAATTCTGTCTAGTTTAGTGTAACCGATTCAAGCTCAACTTCTTCATATTAAGGCAAGTGAGCTTCAAGAAGAACACCCCCATCTGACTCTCTATAAACAGCTCAACAAGACAAACAAAAAGAAGGTTATGAGTTAACTCATAACCTTCTCATGGAACAAAAAGTTATCCCACTATTTTCAGTTCATGTCCTTGACAATGTGGCTCTATCAGCTGGACATGGTAATGGTATCTGGGATGAATACGAGACTAAGGAAGTCTTCACAGACAAGGAACACCTCTACGATGTAGCTACTTGGATTGATGGCCATTCGATGGAACCTGTCTACCAAGATGGGGAAGTCGCCTTCATCCGAGAAGGAGGCTTTGACTACGATGGAGCAGTCAAAGCCGTCGCATGGAATGAACAGCTTTACATCAAGAAAGTATACCTTGAGGATAATGGCTTCCGCCTCGCCTCCATCAACAAAGATTACCCAGATAAGTTTGCATCCGCAGGGGATGAACCAAGGATTGTAGGAAAAATAGTGGGACATTTTATGCCTATAAAAGATATCTAAAACTATTAAACTTATACATAGTTCATCAAGTAAATTATTTTTTAATCATTTTTATACTTTTTAAATAACACCCCAAATACTAACGATAGCACAGTGATAGATGCACCAATAATAAAAAGATTAAAGCTATTGTTAGGATTTAATGCCACTGAGAAAAAACCAGTCCCAATAGGCATAAAAAGAATAGCTACTGTAAAGATAATGCCAAAGACTCTACCAAGAAACTCATTATCTACGTCTCTTTGAACAATAGAGAAAAATTGGATATTAAAAATGGACAGAAATAAACTAAATAATGCTGGAGAAAGAGATAGAACAATAATGTTATGGAAGATAGAATAGAGCGGAGTAGATAGCATTAGCATCAGACCCGAACAAGCCAACAAAAGCATTAAACGTTTACTTGACAAAGCTTTATTGACAAAACCACTTGATATTGCTCCAATAAATCCACCAATTGCTTCTGCTGTTAAAAATGTTCCATAAAGGCCATCTGAAATTTCTCCAAACATTTGATTACTATAAGGTAATAATAAATTATAAGCTGCTAGAAAAAAATTAACTAAGGCAGAGAGAATGATAATAATAAATATTGGCTTGTGGCTGTAAACATACTTGAACCCTATTTTTAAATCTTTAAAGACTCCGCCTAATGTCATTTTCTCCTTTGTGACCACTTCTTCATTAACGGGTACAATGAAGAAAATCAGAGATGCAGCAATGAGAAATGAGAATCCATCTAATAATAATACACCGTGTATGCCCAATATATTATATAGGAAAATGGCTACCATTGGAATCGTTACTTTGATTACAGTACTTGTTGTTTCTAGCAATGAATTAAGTTGGGAGATACTATCTTTTTTTACAATTTCTTTCGTAAATGCCTTATATGATGGCCCAGAAAATGCACCCATAAAAGCCAAAATAACATTGGTGATGACAATCGCATACACCAACCATTGTTCTTGAGATATGACTGAAAGTACTATACAGGCAATCCCGCATAAGATATTAGTTCCAATGATAATTTTTTTCCGTTTGAAGCTATCAGCAATAACCCCACCAAACAAATTAAATAGAACACCTATCACGCTTTCTAATAATTGATAGATTGCAACCAACGATAGTGAAGATGGATTTAGCCCAGCAAGAAATGTATTATTCGCAAAATCGAACATGATATCTCCTATACGAGAAATCATCCTACTAGATACAATGGATATGATATTGTGACGTTCTTCTCCATTCATTTTATTCTCCCAAATCCGTATCTACATATTTAAATTTTTGAGATATTTGCTTAAGATCATCCAGTCTTTTCTCAAATTCACTATTATTCTTGCAATTAAATTGAACCAACATTGAATTTTCAACTATGTTTTCAGATACTTTAGAGTAGTCGTCAAGTTTAATAAATATGTACAATTTGTTTGCCCAAGACAATTCTTTTTCATCAGGTATCTCGACAACCTTGCCTTGTTTTCTATATAATGCAAACGTTGCTGAGATACTAGTCGGTCTAGAAATTTCCTCAGAGTAGTCTATCTCTTTTAATACATATGGATTAGTCACAATATCCCAGTACTCTGCTATTATATCAACTCCATAACTATCTTCTATCAACTTAGGAATATCTCCCCCTCCAAATCTTTTCCCAACTTCACAAAAGACTGTTTTTCCAGTTGATAAATCAAAGAACCATTCAAAATGAAAAGGGGTAATTTCAGAATCGACAGAAAAAACGTCTAGAACTTTATTGCATTCTTCCATAGCCGTCTCTATGTATTCATCATTGCTATTGTATAATGAACTAGTCCTTACAAGATAATATCCACTAGAACTTAATGTATCTAACAATAGTTCCCCATATTCATGAACATAAAAACGCTTAATTTCATTTCCAATTGAGTAGCCATCACATGTAATCATCTTATCAATTTGAATACACTCTTCTATAATGTAGTTTTTTTCAAAATAATCTGTAGCAATCTTCTCGTTCCGATAAATCTTTTTGATTCCATTGCTAGCAGCTCCATTTCTAGGTTTTAATATCCCTACAGAAGATACACAGTTATCCCAAAAAATACGTAAATCATTCTCTGATTCCAAAAGTCTAAAATAAGGTTGATTTACTACTCCAACCAAAAATGAACGCATTAAATATTTATCCTTAAATAATAAATTAGATAGAGAGCTAGTATTACTTTCTACAAAATGATCATTCAAAAAGCCTGCAATATCCATATCCTCCTCACTCAATGTGGTAATGCTGTCAATTTTGGTACTTTTACTAATTCTTCTTACTTCCAATACAATATTTGGAAGTGTAAAATCCTCTAAAAATATTACTTTAGGTAGTTGATGTCCTTCATTAGAGTAATCATCATATTTTTGTTTTTGATTTTCAGGTGATATAATAATAACATCTTTACCATACAAGTAATCTAATTTCGCAACTCGAGCAGAATATCTAAATAATACTATATGCATAATTTGACCTTTCAAAATAAATTTATTTTAACAAATTTGAACTACTTCTTAGTTCTATAGTTGGGAGCATGTGCTATTGATTTATCGAATCTATTAAGAGACTTTAGAATTACATTTCATAGCTAAGTTTCATAACTCTACTATCTTCCAGGAAAATATGTATTTTCAAAAAAATCTTTTATCATATCCTCATGTTGTTGATTCACTAGTGATATTCTCTTGATTTCATCATAATTAAAGTATTTCAATTCCAATGTCTCGTCATTATTGTAATCTATACTAATATTACAGTCTTCGGAAAAAACCTCGTATAAGATAGTAATCACCTGAGCTTCGTCTCCATTGGGATAACAATCTGTATATTTCGTATAAACATTTAAAAGCTTCAAAGGTTTTATCTTGAGCCCAGTTTCTTCATAATACTCTCGAATTAACGCCTCAGATGCTGATTCTCCTAATTCAATTGCACCACCTGGTAATCCCCATGTCCCTTTATCACTTCTTTTTTGTAATAAAATTCGTCCACAGTTCTGTAATATTCCACATGAAAAATTTAAAATAATTTTATCATGTCCAACTTTTTTTCTTATATTTTTTATATAATTCATCACTTTATCCTTTGAAGTTATAGTCAGTTACCGAAATTTTCTCCATGATACCAAAATATTCTTTCGGTATGCCATGTGTTTGATAAAAATATTCCCAATTCGTAATATTCATATTTTTATTACTTGAAATACGATGATTCAAGTCGATCTCCACTTTGTGTATTTTCTCGCTAAAATAAATATCTGAATTTATTGCAATATTATAGAATTCGATAAATATTTTATAAAAGTTAATCAAATCATCACTAGAAATATTGCAATAATATTTCGAATAAATGAACAATCTCTTTATTTTACGAGAAAGCTCACTACCAACCCCTTTTGCTGTAGGATTTATACCATTATCAAATAAAACAGAAATAGTAATGAAATCATTCAATATTCTATGAATATTTAGCTCACTCAAATTTACCTTTTTTAACATTTGATAACAGAAACTGTATTTTTTCCTTTGAAAAATATATTCAACTTTTTCTCTTATAATGCCAATTCTTTCTTGAAAAAATATACTGTCAAGTTGTGAAATATTTTTTTCCATATTAGTATCTACTAATACAAAACTTCCAATAACGACCTTTTCGTTATAATAATCTGTATATACTCTTAAATAATAATGCTTTCCTTCAATACTAGGTATCTGAGCTGATTTCGCATTAGGAGTAAAGCAAACCTTTCTTTTATAAGCATTAAAATATTCTCCTAATATTTCAGGCACTTCAATAACCAGTTCCTGTCCAACAATCTTTGAAATCTTTGTTATTATATCTTCGATTTCACAAGCATGATTCCTTCTTTTATAATTTTGTAATGTAAATGTCAATTGACTATTTAAACATAATGGATTTGTTAAGTCCAATTTGTTTAAATTTCTTATGCAAAACTGTTTTTTCAATCCTTTATCAATAGTGAAATTAATGAAATACTTATCAGTATCTAGAAAAGGACTAAAGGTGAAGTAACTTCCATTATCTCTAACGAGAGCACTGCTTGGTAATACTGTATATGTTTCAAATTCTGAAACTATGCTTTCAAAAATCTCTTGATCATCTATGCTTTCAAATAATATATGCTGCATAGTACTCATATGAGTATCCCTTCTTTTTGATAATAATCCCAAACTTCTGGCCAAAACTTTTCCTCTTTATTACTTAAAAGAGCAATCTCTGAGTTATGTATATATCGTCTTGGATGTACTACTGTAACTTCTCTATCCAAAATTTTTTCAAAAGCTTCACACCTTAATAGATCAAAATAGTTGCTATAATCTTTACTAAATACTAAATCAAATTTGTTGGCTGGAAAGTCCATATTAAAACGTGAGGGAAAATTTTCTGGTCTCTCACCACTTATAATTGTTATTCTATTAGGGTACTTTTTTGCAAAATAATTTAATGCTTCCATTCTAATAGCTACTGGTAACAACTTTTTAGTGAAATTTTTGTCGCACTCCTTATAGAAAGAATTAAGTAATAAATCATTAGTTGGAATTATTTGTCTCCTTATATCAGAGTTTTCTAGACACATTATTACTAAATTATCCCATTTTGTTAGAATTTCTTCAAAGAAATATGCATGACCTTTTGAAAAATAGTTGAATCTTCCAAACGTGATAGCGCATTTTTTGTCAATTTTCATAATAAAACAACCCCTCTCCTATCATTTCCAATTTAAATATTCTTTCTATAGATTTAGAAATTTCATTTAGACCTTTCCCAAACTCCTGACGTACTTTTATTTCTTTCTTAGACAAAATAATCAAAGGAACATCCTCATACGAATGGAACGGACTACCATCTAATGGGTCATTCCCATGGTCAGCAGTAACTATAACAATATCTTCATCACCAATATTTTTCATGACATCATATAATCTATCAGATATTTTTTCTAAAACATTAGCTGCCTTTACAACATCTTGTTCATGACCTGCTAAATCTATCTCTTGTATATTACAAAATATAAAACATTCCTTTTCTAGATTTACCAATTTCAAAGTCAGTTCATCCATAATTTTCTGCGTCTCAATCCCTGTATAATTTATATCTGGGTTTCCATCTAAGTTAAACATTTTTCCTACTTTACCTATCAATTCGATATGTATATTATTATCAAGTAGTTTTTCCAATAAATTTTTTTGTGTAGCTTTTTTTCCATAATGTTTTACCTGATAATTGTCATTATAAATGTCCAAAGGTGGTATACATAGGAAATTATAACTTTCCCCTAGATAACTTCGTGAAATTATTGCAGTATCATATACTCTTTCCAATACAATTTCATTCCCCCACATTTGAATTACTCTAGTACAGTTAGAAGTCTCTAGCAATTTATAAGCTAAATCATCCATATCAAACTCGTTTAAATCAGGCTTCGTCAACCAAAGTATATTTAAATTCAAGCCTGGTTGACATTCTCCATTATTGCCAATGACAAATTTATTCCCAACTGTAATGACCCCATTTTTAAAATTCATTTTCCCATATTTTGATAAAAATGATAGTTTATTATATAAACGGATATCGATAAATACTTCCTGCACGTCAATCTGTGCATCTATCATCTCACAATGTCCCAAATACGAATCGGGAATTAAGGTTGAAGGAGTTATGTAAGTGCTCACGATATTTATATCATTAAGAGTCCTGAATTGAACTTTTTTACTACAAATATCTAAATATTTAAATATATTGTCTGATTCAGTATGCTTTAAAATCCGATTTAATGTCCCAAATGATTGTTCATTCCTCAGCCCCAGTGCATCTAAAACTAACAAAATTACTTTCATAACAATTACCTCTGTTTCATCTATATGGTCAAACCAGAATCTCAATTCTAGCAGGTGATTTATCTTGCACCTGCTAGTTCTTATACTGATATAAGTCTTTAGAGACTCTAAAGACTTAGGTATACACCTAAGCAAATTACCCACCAACAATAATGATAATATCCATCACCAAGATTGAAATCGACAAAAATTTTGAAATTTTCTTCATAATCGGACTTCCTTTCAGTTTTTATTTATTGTACAATAAATAAAATCTGAGTTAATTTTTGTTGAGAAAGTGGGAAAAATATGAAATCAAAACTTGGTGTCACACTCAGAAAAGTTCGTAAAGGAAAGCAAATTAGTCTGTGCTCCGTGGCGGATGAGCACCTTTCAAAATCACAAATATCTCGCTTTGAACGTGGAGAATCAGAAATATCTTGTATTCGACTAATCAATATTTTAGACAAACTACACATCACTTTGGATGAGTTTCTTATTTTACATGATGAAGACTATACCAATTCCGAAACATTTGCTAACCTGGTACAGTACATTCGTAAACAGTACTCATCACAAAATATCAATAATATAGCATGTCTACTTTTCCAACATCAAAGATATTAGTTGTATTTTATTAGTTGAACTACTGTATCATTTGATTTTCTGCAACACTCAACTTGTTGAGACAGGAAGAAGATACGAACTGCGGTAATGCTTAATGTCTAAAGAACCAATGATTTTTTTAATTCTACAATTTTTACTCATTTTATTGAATCCCCTTTCATTCCTTTTATTTAATCTTATCATATATAAAATTTCCTGTTAATTATATTTGTATTTGTGTATTTTTTGATTTTTTTAATTTTAAAATTAAAAATGTTGCTGTTTATGACTAACTTTTGTACAATGAGG
>NZ_JBGTZA010000055.1:0-7572 GCF_041807805.1 Streptococcus sp. E29BA | reverse complement strand
AAGGACTTAGTCCTGTGCAATACAGAATTAAATCCTTTCAATAATATTTCTTGTCCAACTTTTGGGGGTCAGTACACTTGCAATTAAATCTTTTTCACGAATTCACTTTTGAGCTTCATGGCACCAAAGCCATCAATTTTACAATCAATGTTGTGGTCTCCCTCAACCAGACGGATATTTTTCACACGAGTCCCCTGTTTGAGGTCTTTCGGTGCACCTTTGACCTTCAAGTCCTTAATAACCGTTACCGTATCACCGTCCGCTAGACGAGTGCCGTTACTGTCTAACACAATCAAGCCAACTTCTTCAGCTGCTGAATCGGTCGGTGACCACTCATAAGCACACTCTGGACAGACCAAGAGCGCCCCATCCTCATAAACATACTCCGATTGACATTCTGGGCAGTTTGGTAGTGCCATCACTTCTCCTTTACTTCTATTTAGTCATCTTCATTTTACTGAAAATAACAGAGCTTGACAAGGAGAAAAAGGTAACCAGTAAAAAACATGAGGAAAATCACCTGAATCCTAGACGGCAATGCTTGACCATAACATGGCGACAGCACTAGCTAATCCGATACAAAAAGGACGGCGTTTCAATTGTCCGCTTTGAGTGACCGATTGAAACCCTGCCCTTTTGTTTACTCTACTTAACTTTTTCTTCTTTATAGTCACACTTATCGGCGCTACAAACGACCTGACGTCCGCCACCGCGAACAGCTTTCTCAACGAGGAAATCCCCAGATTTTGGACAGTTACGCCCGACTGGCTTATCCCAAGCAGTGAAATCGCAAGCTGGATAGCGGTCACAGCCGTAGAATATCCGATTTTTCTTGGTCTTGCGCTCGATGATTTGTCCTTGGTGACAGGTTGGGCAGGTCACACCGATTTCTTTTGTGATGGCTTTGGTGTGGCGGCAGTCTGGAAAATTACTGCAAGCGTAGAATTTGCCAAAGCGTCCCAACTTGATGACCATATCGTGACCACAGACCTCACAAGCAAAACCTGCTGGCTCATCTTTGATTTGGATTTTTTCCATTTCTGCTTCAGCTTTCGCTAGTTCACGCTTGAACGGCTGATAAAAACTGTCGATGATTTTTTGCCAGTTTTCTTGTCCAACTTCGACATCATCCAGCTTATTCTCCATCTCAGCGGTGAAGGCTACATTGACAATATCTGGGAAGAACTCAACAATCAGGTTGTTGACAATCTCGCCCAACTCCGTCGGTTCAAACCGCTTGGCAGTTAACTTGACATAATAGCGCTTCTGAATGGTCTCAAGAGTCGGTGCATAAGTCGACGGACGACCAACCCCATTTTCCTCAAGGGTCTTAATCAAAGTCGCTTCTGAATAGCGAGCTGGCGGTTGAGTGAAGTGCTGCTCAGGGGTCAAGTTCTCCTTTTTAACCATATCACCCTCAGTCATCTCAGGCAACATTTTATTCTTGTCCGAGTCGTTATAAACGGCCAGGTAACCGTCAAACTTGATCTGGCTACCATTAGCAGTAAAGAGTACACCATTTTGGGTCAGGTTAACCTTGACAGTATCAAAAACAGCAGCAGTCATCTGGCTAGCCACAAAACGGTTCCAGATAAGGGTGTAGAGCTTAAGCTGATCCTTGTCCAGGTATTTGGCAATGCTCTCTGGCGTATGGTTGACGTTAGACGGACGAATAGCTTCGTGGGCATCTTGAGCACCGCTGGCATTTTTGACCTTGTTGCCGTGCTTAGAGTATCGGCTACCGAATCGCTGACTGATGAAGTTATCGGCATCTGCCTGAGCTACTGGGCTGATACGGGTCGAGTCTGTACGCATATAGGTAATCAAACCTTGGTGCCCAGAAGGTCCTAGGCTTAGTCCTTCATAGAGTTGTTGGGCAACCATCATGGTTTTGCGGGTACGGAAATTGATTTTATTGGCTGCATCCTGTTGAAGAGATGAGGTGGTGTAGGGCAGTGGCGCATTGCGACGGCGCTCTTTCTTTTCCACCTGCTCTACCAAGAAATCCGCCGAACTCAACCGTGCAAGAACAGCTTTAACATCATCGTTGTTAACCAACTTGAGCTTCTTGCCATCAATCCCATAGAAACTAGCTTGAAACTTCTTGGTGCCTTTTTTGAAGAGCCCATCAATAGTCCAGTATTCTTCTGGTTTAAAGGCCTTTATCTCGTTCTCACGGTCAATAATCAGCTTGAGGGCGACCGATTGCACCCGACCTGCTGACAAGCCTTTTTTGACCTTTTTCCAGAGGATAGGTGAAATGGAATAACCCACGATACGGTCAAGGACACGACGAGCCTGCTGGGCGTCCACCAAATCCATATCGATTGGACGTGGTTCGACAAAGGCATTTTTGACTGCATCCTTGGTGATTTCATTGAACACAACACGATTCTTGTCGGTGATGTCTAAGCCCAAGATATGCGCCAGATGCCAGGAAATGGCCTCTCCCTCCCTATCCGGGTCACTGGCGAGATAGACTTGCTTGGCATTCTTGGCCTCTTTTTTCAGGCTATTAATCAGCGGTCCCTTTCCTCGGATATTGATATATTCTGGCTGGTAGTTATTATCAAAGTCAATGGACATGCTAGATTTTTTCAAATCACGAATATGCCCGACAGAGGCGACCACCTTGTAATTGCGACCAAGGTACTTCTCGATAGTTTTGGCCTTGGCAGGTGACTCCACGATAACCAGATTTTTTTTAGGACTTGTTTTTTTACTTGCCGTTTTGGTTGCCATAGCTCTCTTTCTTTCATTTCAAATCTATAGCATGATAAACCATTTTTTCCAAGCTGTCAATAAAAAAATGTTTCTATAGGAAAACGACTTGTTAAAATTGATACTCCGATAGGATGTCAAGTCCTGTCGTGGTGCACTTTGCGCCTTCTTTGATCAAATGAAGACAGCCGTCTGACTGACCATCTAAAATGTTACCTGGAATGGCAAAGACATCTCGTCCTTCTTCTAAGGCACGCTCACAGGTAATCAGACTACCTGAACGCATTTTTGCCTCGGCAACGAGGACGCCTTGTGATAGCCCTGCAATAATGCGATTACGCTCTGGGAAATGAAACTTGAGCGGCTGCTCTCCAGGCAGATATTCTGATAAGAGCAAATGGTTCTTAGCGATGTAGTCTTGGAGCTGACGGTTTTCTTTAGGATAGTAGACATCAAGTCCACAACCGATGACGGCTATGGTTGCTCCGCCATTTTTCAAAGCCGCCACATGAGCCGCCGTATCAATTCCTCGAGCTAGGCCGCTGACGATGACAAAATGGTTGCCCAGCTCTGCCATGATTTTTTTGATGGAGTTGGTGCCGACCTCACTGGTCTTACGAGAGCCGACCACCGCCAGTTTAGGTTTGGTCAAGAGGTCAAGATTTCCCTGATAGAAGAGGAGGACAGGTGGGTTATAGATTGTTTTGAGCTCAAGGGGATAAGCCGTATCAAAGATAGAAAGGCTCTTAAAGCGGTTGAACTCCTCCCGCAAGGTCTTGCTGTCTAGCCGCTTATAGTTTTCCATAAAAATAGTCGGTTGCTTGCGCTGAGAGACCACAGCCATATCCCGTAAGGACAGGGACTTGCCGTATTTGGCTTGGTAGTCCAAAATATTGAGGACTTGACGATTGGTCAGGCCAGCTTTTTTCAGCTTAAAAAGGTCAAAATTATTCATCAGTTATCCTTTCAAGTGTTCTACTGGATTATTCGTGGAACAGCTTGAAAAATCTTGACAAAAATAGGAGAAATCTTGTATAGTTAAGTCAGAAAAGGAGATATCATGACAACTTCACCTCAACCATCACCGACAGGGCTCTACTCCACTGAGAAATGGGCCTACAGCGGCCTGGTACAATTTGCTGCTCAGGACAAGCCTGAGCTGGCAGACCTACTGAGAGAACAAGGAGCTATTTATAAGACCTACTATTATTCAGCGACAGACCCCTACGCCTTCAACTCCACAGAGGAAATCGACCATTATCTGGCAGAAACTGCCGCAGAGTTCCTCGCTGCTATGGAAAAAGGAGAGGCTGAACGCTATATCCAGCAACGCACTGAGCAGCAACGCCAAGCTGAAGAGTCTGGACGTCAAATCGCCGAGCAATTTAGCCACTTATCAAAATAACTAAAAAACGACTGACAAGGTTACTCACTCTTTCAGTCGTTTTTTGCTTAGGTCAACCGCTTAATCACTCGTGCGGGATTACCAGCTAAGACGATATTGTCTTCATCAAAGGATTTGGTAACCACCGAGCCTGCACCGATGACCACACGATTGCCCAAGGTGACACCTGCTAAAATTGTTGCGCCGCCTCCAATCCAGACCTTATCACCAATAGTAATGGGCTTGCCATATTCGACACCAGTCACCCGCTCATCAGCATCCAGCGGATGCAAGGGCGTTAAGAATTGAACATTGGGACCAATCATGGCATCATCTCCGATGGTAATGGGGCAAACATCCAAAAACGTGCAGTTAAAATTGGCAAAAAAATTCTCGCCCAGAAAAATATTTTTCCCGTAATCGCAGGAAAATCCTGTTTCAATCAGACAGTTCTCGCCTGTTTTTCCTAGCCAAGTCTTGAGCAAGTCCGTTCGTTTGGTCACATCCAATTCCTGATTAAAGGCCTGCATGTGTTGCCGCGCTTCTTGTCTCAGCGCCAGCAAGTCTGGGTCGATGGCATCGTAGTGGTGACCAGCCGACATCTGTTCAAAAATCGTCATATTTCAGTTATCCTTTTGGTTATCAGTAATATGTCTTCTCAATATGCAGTGATAAGCAAGTCGGACGCTGCTCAAACATGCCAAAACTGAAAACTTTAGTCAAGATAAAACAAGCTCCCAGAAAGACCAGTCAAGCTAATATTATCAATCCTTACCACCCACCATGCTCTTAATCGGTTCAAATGATTTACGGTGAATAGGGGTTATTCCTAGCGCCTTCAAGCCCTGCAAGTGCTTGGCCGTCCCGTATCCTGCATTTTGGGCAAAATCATAGCCTGGGTAGAGCTGGTCATAGTCAGCCATCAGGCGGTCACGTGCGACCTTGGCCACGATCGAGGCGGCAGCGATGGACATGCTCTTCGCATCTCCCTTGATGAGGCTGGTCTGTGGAAGCTCCGTCTCCAGCTTCATGGCATCAATCAGCAGGTGGTCGGGCTGCGGTGATAGCTGACTGATGGCATCCTGCATGGCGATTTTGGTCGCTTCATAGATGTTAACACGGTCGATGACCTCTGGTAACTGGACACTGATGCCTACTGCTACTGCTTCTGCCATGACAGCGTCGTACACCGCTTCATGCTTTTTCTTGGGGATTTTCTTGCTATCATTGAGGCCTGTGATTTTACAGCCGACAGGCAGGATAACCGCTGCCGCAACAACAGGACCAGCTAAGGGGCCTCGTCCGACTTCGTCAACACCTGCAATTAGCCGAAAGCCTTTCTCGTAGAACTTTTTTTCGTACCATAGCAGAGCTTCAAGACGGTCGTCTTCTGCCGCTAGCTGCTCTAGCTCTTTTTGGCGTTTTTTGACCGCCGTCTGCACGCCTGCTCTTCCATCTGCCAAAAGCTCCTCAAAGAGGGGGGCAGATAAACTGGTAACAGCTGCCAGCTGGGCTTTAATCGCTTGAATAGTTGCCAATCTCGTCCACCTTATCTAGGGTATAGGTACCCAGCTTGCCGTCCCGCACCTCCTTGACAAAGAGGGTGTAAAAACGGTCGTAGTCGTCCTTAAAGCCCAGCTTTCGAGTCAACGCCACAATCAGCTCAGGCGTCTCCTGCTCCCAATCCATCCCCTTAAACCGCTCCTTGAGGCGGTCAGGATAGTGAGCCTTGAAATAATCCAAACCAAAAATCGTGATATCATCCATGGGCAGGAGATTGTCCTTAATAGCACCTGTCAGAGCCAGTTTTAATCCGACCATCTGGTCTTCAAACTTGGGCCAGAGAATCCCCGGTGTGTCCAGAATTTCCAAATCCTTATTGGTCTTGAGCCACTGCTGCCCTTTGGTAACCCCTGGTTTATTGCCGACAACAGCGATTTTCTTGCCCGCCAGACGGTTCATCAAAGTAGACTTACCAGCATTTGGAATGCCGATAATCATGGTCCGCAGGGTCTCTTTTTGAATACCACGCTCCCTCAGGCGAACCAGCTTATCAGCCATGAGGGCTTTCGCAGCCTCGGCGACCTGCTTGACCGTCACCTGCTCTTTAGAGTTGAGAGCAAGAGTCTTGATGCCCTGCGCTTCATAGTAAGCCCGCCATTGCTTGGTCAGCTCCTTATCTGCCAAGTCTGCCTTGTTCAAAATCAGGAGCTTGGGCTTATCACCGACAATTTTAGTCAGCATGGGATTTTGGCTGGACAGGGGCAATCTAGCATCGACCAAGATGGTCACAAAATCCACAAATTTGATATTTTCCTGCACCTGTCTCCTGGCCTTTGACATGTGACCTGGAAACCATTGAATAGTAGCCATGTGTGTAAAATCCTTTCGTATCAAGGGTTTTCAGCCCTTAGTTTTTTAATAATCATGCGAGTCACCAAAAAGTCACCAAGTGTTGGACACTAATCCCAGACCAAACGGTATGATTGCATTTTATTATGTTTATTTTTAATTCCGATAATATCAAATGAATGGTATATATTTGATAGATCTTGTCGGACTTTCGGCAAAATATTTGATGCAATATGCTTTGGAGCATAGGTCGGTGAAAGACCTATAACTTCTCTGAACTCATCTATTCCAAGCTCTATTTCTCCTTCAGAGAGATGCGCATCAACTATTTCTTGTAATAAATGGAGAATATTTACAAGACCACTTTATTACTGGTCTAAATTCAAACCCATTTTCTTGAGCAAACTTATTTAGAGTTTCCAGAGCTTGTTCTTGAGCAGATGGTAGTTTATGGGTATAACCCATTGTAGTTTCAAAATTAGCATGCCCTACTCGCTCCATGACTTCTCTAATAGTTACACCTGAATCACCTGACTGCAGGTAAGTAATATGCATATGTCTAAAAGAATGTGGTGTAATATGTTTTTTCCACTTGAAACCATATCTTTCTTCACAGGTTTCTACTAATTCTTTTTCAACTCTCGCTAATACTTCTCTAAATGAGTGCGAAGTAATCGGTGAGCCATATTCTGTTTTAAAAATACTTGGTGATGTTTTAAAACTTGGGCATGGATTAGCTTCAGCATAGCAATCAAATTTTTTACTGCGTTCTATCGCTCTCAAAATAGCTTCACATGCTACTTTAGGTAGAACAACTTGTCGTTCAGAGTTAATGGTCTTGGTACTATCAAAGTAATAATCTTCAACTCGCAAATCATGATATTGAAGTGATTTATCAATTGTCAATACACCAGTTTCCATATTAAAATCTTCCTCTGTGAACGCAGCTTCTCCAATCCGTACTCCAGAAAATAAAAGCACAATAGCTAAATCGTAGTAGCTTGGGTTACGACGTCTTCTCAACGTATCAAAGAAAGCATGAAAAGGCACCCCTTTTCTGTACAATTTTTATAAAGTGTTTTTGTTAAGCGATAACTCGCTTAACCATAGGTGTT
>NZ_JBGTZA010000054.1:0-7582 GCF_041807805.1 Streptococcus sp. E29BA | reverse complement strand
TTTTTTTCTACACTCAAAAGGCTCTATAATCTCCATGGTGGATTTACCCACTACAGAAATTATAGAGCCGTTTTTTGGATGGCTTTTGCCTGTCGATATTTAGGTCATTGAGTAACTTTATTTGTGGAATAGCCATAGTTCAAAGTTTCCCCCTTAGTTATCCTCTTTCAGATGCAATAGACTGAATATTAGGACGTTTGAATGACAATTGGTAACTCGTCTCCATATTTGTCAAAAGGTTTGAAGTGTGATAGAATGGTACAGGTAAATCTTGAGATAAAGTGAAAGAATGAATTGTATGAGTAAAATTATTATTACAGGAGGGCGTCCACTCAAGGGTAATATTCCTGTTTCTGGAGCAAAAAATTCGGTTGTAGCCCTGATTCCTGCTATGATTTTATCCGATGAGCCAATCACCCTAGATGGTGTGCCGGATTTAAGCGATGTGGCCAATTTGGTTGAGATGCTTAGTTTGCTGGGTGTCAAAGTCAATCGCCAGCAGGAGAGTTTGACAGCAGACCCATCAGGTCTTGTCAATCGGCCCATACCACCTGAGATGATTAGTCAGTTGCGGGCCTCTTATTACTTTTATGGCAGTTTGCTAGGGAGATTTGGCTATGCCAAGGTCGGTTTGCCGGGTGGCTGTGATTTAGGTCCTAGACCGATTGACCTCCATCTAAAAGCCTTTGAAGCCTTGGGTGCTCAAGTGACCTATGAGGGAGACCATATGATTCTCTCTACAGGTGGTCGTCGCTTGCAAGGGGCGCATATCTTTATGGATACAGTCAGCGTTGGGGCAACCATCAACACCATGATAGCGGCTAGTCTTGCTCAGGGTCGGACTGTGATTGAAAATGCAGCACGGGAACCTGAGATCATTGATGTGGCCATCTTGCTTAATAACATGGGGGCGCGTATCCGCGGAGCTGGCACAGCTGTTATTACGATTGACGGTGTTGAACGTCTCGGTGGAACACGCCATCAAGTGATTCCCGATCGCATTGAGGCTGGTTCTTACATCGCACTGGCTGCTGCGGTTGGCGAGGGCATCTGCGTGACCAATGTGCTTTATGAGCACTTGGAAAGCTTTATCGCCAAACTAGAAGAGATGGGCGTGCGCATGGTTGTCAAAGAAGATGCTATTTTTGTTGAGAAACAAGAAGCTCTCCGTGCAGTGGATATCAGCACATCGCCTTATCCTGGTTTTGCAACTGATTTGCAGCAACCGTTGACCCCGCTATTACTGAAGGCTCAAGGGCGCGGAAAAATCAAAGATACGATTTATGAAAAGCGGGTGAACCATGTCCCAGAATTAGCACGTATGGGGGCGGAGATTTCAACACTCGGCGGTCAGATTATTTATACAGGTGGCAAGCCCTTATCAGGTGCGGAAGTGCGTGCGACTGATTTGCGAGCTGGGTTAGCCCTGATTACCGCAGCTTTGATGGCTGATGGCCAGACAGTGATTACAGATATTGAACATATCCTCAGAGGGTATTCTAATATCATTGAAAAGCTTCAGGCACTCGGTGCTGATATTACCTTAGTTGACGAGTAACAGGTAGTATTTCTGAGTTAATTGTCTTCATAAAGCTTGTTCAAACCTTATTTTCAAAGCAGATAAATTTAAAACAGCTAGCAAGCATCAGACAGAGTTTCTGATGCTATTTTCATGTTATCCTGTATGTTGCTTTGGCGACAAACCTTAAAATGTGGTAAAATCTAGTCAAGGAGGTCATACGATGACAGAAACAAAAGAAGAACTGCGCCAGCGGATTGGTGACTTGGCTTACCGAGTGACCCAAGAATCAGCAACTGAGCGTCCTTTCACAGGGGAGTACGATAATTTTTTTGAAAAAGGTATCTATGTGGATATCGTTGGTGGTGAGGTCTTGTTCTCATCGCTGGACAAATTTCCCGCCCACTGCGGTTGGCCTGCTTTTAGCCAACCGATTAACAACCGTGACCTGACCCATCACGATGACAGTTCCTACGGCATGCGGCGGATTGAAATCCGCAGTCGTCAGAGCAATTCCCATCTGGGGCATGTTTTCAACGACGGTCCTCGTGACAGAGGGGGCTTGCGCTACTGCATCAACTCGGCAGCCCTGAAATTTATCCCCTATGAGCAAATGGCAGAGCTCGGTTACGGCGACTATTTGAGCTTGTTTGAGGAGGAGGTATGACGGTTTATTTCCTAGATGGGCTGGGAAGTAACCGCTACTACGCAGCTGACTTACTGGTAGCCTTGGCAGATAGAGGGGTAAGGGTCAATTATCTGCCACTTCCTGGTCACCCTGATAACCTCGAACAGTCGGTGGTAAGCAATGAAGCGTTACTAATCTGGTTAAGTCAACAGTTACCAGAAACGCCTGTGACCCTGCTCGGCTATTCTCTTGGAGCAGACATCTCAGCAGCGTATGCCTACGCTTATCCTTGGCGCGTGAGCCAACTAATCCTGTTAGATGGGGCCTGTATTGATCTTTCGTCTTTACCACTTGAGGAGGAATTGGCTGGTGCTCAGGCCTACTTGGAGGGGCAGGTTTTTGCAGACATGGCGGAGCATCTGAGTCAGGCGCGTGAGGGGAGTGAGAGTTGGTCAGCCAACCTTGAGCGAGCAGAGCAGGAGGCCTACCTCTATGATGAGGTGGCTGGGGTCTATCGCTTGCGGCTCAACCAGGAGGCGGTAATGGGGCTGTTGACAGCTCGCCGACAGTGCCATCAGCCCTTGCAACAGGCAGATTTTAGGACACCGACGACGGTCATCATCAGTGACCAGCCGTCAGATGTTTTAGAGCAAAAAGAGCGCTATTTAGCTAACTGTCCAGTTTATGTCTCTTATCAGGTGCTGCCAAACAGCCATCATGATTTCTACATGGCGCGTCCGGCTGAGACTGCTGAGTTGATTATGTCTTGTCTCGCGGAGGGTACTCATGGCTAATATCAAAGACTATGTGCTGGCAAACGGTCATCGATCCTTTGACGACCTCCCGCTCAATGAGTTGGACATTGCCTGTCTAAACGAACTCGGCTATTTGACTTTTGGTGAATACCTGCCAGAAACGCTTGACCATCACAGCTATCATCGACTGGTTGACCTACTGGGGAAACTTGCGGTTGCTGAGTTGGAACAGCCAGCCTATGATTTCCTGGTGACACCAGCACGGGTTGAACTCCTACGAGCAGTCTTAACCAGTCAGCGATTTGGTGATGTAGAGCTAGGCTACTATGTCAATGATGTTAACCCCGACTACGGCAGGCAATTCGCTGCCATGGTCATGTGCTTGCCCAGCCTTGGGCATACCCAGTTGATTTTTCGTGGCACAGATGATAGTTTGATTGGCTGGAAAGAGGATTTCAACATGTCCTACATGCGAACCATCCCTGCCCAGCAGGCGGCATTCAGTTACCTCAGAGCATTTTTGATGGATTTCTCAGGCAAATTGGTGGTCTCTGGTCACTCTAAAGGTGGCAATCTAGCGCTCTATGCTAGCAGTTTGGTTCCAGCAACCTTACAAACAAAGATCAGTGCTGTCTATGTTTTCGACGCTCCTGGACTTCATCAGTCTGTCCTCAATTCTCCTGGTTATCAGACCATTCGACCAAGGGTCAAGGCTTTTCGGCCTGAAGAGGCTATCGTTGGCATCATGCTAAGCTCAGATGTGGCTTATGAAACGGTGATTAGCCAAAACAAGAGGCTGTTGCAACACGATATGTCGCATTGGCAGGTGTCGGAGACGGCTTTTTTGAGAAGCTCTCAACTTAGCCAATTTAGCCTGAGTCTAGAGAAAACCTTCAATGATTGGCTTAATCAGTACTCAAATCAAGAACTAAAACTCTTTTTTGATACCTTTTTTGACTTGTTTTTCACCTCTGGCATTGCCAGCCTAAACGACCTATCAACCCCTGATCCCGTTCGTGCCAGAGCTATGCTAAACACGTTGCGCCATCTGGATAAACCCCGCCGTGAGTTTATGATCAAAGCGGTCAACCAACTGATGAGCCTCTATGGTAAACACGCCTTGGCGGATCGGCAGCGAGGTCCAGCTTATTGGGAGGATATTTTGGGAAAATGGCAGAGCAGGTCTACAAAGTCCCTAGAAACAGCTGACGATGCGTAGAGGGAGCTCAATGATTGTTCGTCTAGATGAGTTGCTCTCTAGCTATCAAAATCGCTGAAAATTTGTTACAATAGAAGCATGACGCGGATAAAAAAACTTTTTGTGTCCGACATGGACGGTACTTTTTTGAATGGCCAAGGCGGCTATGACCGCAAACGTTTGGTTGCTCTGCTAGATGATTTTGACCGCTTGGGCTATCTCTTTGCGGTGGCTAGTGGTCGCGGTTTATTAGCCTTGGATCAGCTTTTTGCAGGATTGACTGATCGTATCGCTATGATTGCTGAAAATGGGGCTTTCGTCCGTTATCAAGACCAGGTAATTTTTGAAGATACGATGCTTCCAGATGAGGTTGCAAGAGTTGTTGAAGCCCTTAGGCACAATCCCTACCTGACAGAGGACAAGTACTTGCTGTCTGGGCAACGCGGCTCTTATGCCACCCAACAAGCGGCTACTACTTACGTTGCTGATTTGGCGCATTACTATGAAAACCTGCAACAGGTTGATGATCTACTAGTTGTTGATGACAATATCTACAAGCTCACTGCTCAGTTTACCAAGAACAC
Source organism: Streptococcus sp. E29BA (assembly GCF_041807805.1). NCBI lineage: Bacteria > Bacillati > Bacillota > Bacilli > Lactobacillales > Streptococcaceae > Streptococcus > Streptococcus sp. E29BA. The sequence continues at coordinate 2,898 of NZ_JBGTZA010000054.1, read as the reverse complement.
TCTGTTAGACGGGATTGCTACCTTTAATCAGCGAGAAACTGGTTTTGTGGCCGTGGCTGTCGGAGATGATTCGGTTGATATTATTCGGCAAGGGAGCAATAAAGCTCTTGGTCTTATGAAACTTTGTCAACAGTTAGGGCTAGATGTGAGTCAGGTGACTGCCTTTGGGGACAATGGGAATGATCTGGAACTAATGAGTCAAGTTGGACAGGCGATAGCGGTTGATAATGCCATTCCAGCCATTAAAGAACGGGCTAGTCAGGTGATTGGTCATCATGAGACAGGTGCTGTGTTGACCTACCTGGAACAAGCGGCCGCAGCCATTAAACTGCTGGCTTTGGATCTGGACGGCACCTTGTTCACCACAGACAAGCAGGTCAGTCCAGAAAACAAGGTCGCTCTGCAAATGGCCAAAGAAAAAGGCGTCAATATCGTCATCACGACAGGGCGTCCGCTCAAAGCTATCGGTAATCTGCTGGAAGAGCTGGGACTGCAAGGATGGGACCAGTACAGCATTACCTTTAATGGTGGTCTAGTGCAGCGAAATGATGGGACCGTTGTAGCTCATCACCCGATGAGCGTGGACGAGATTGCTCAGGTGCAGGCGGTGATGGCGCAACTGGCTCTGCCTGTTGATGTCATTAGTGATGGGACGGTTTATTCGATTCCCAGTCAAGGCAAGACATCGCTCTACCACACCGCCAATCCCATGTTGGACTTTATCCAGCTGGACAGCCTTGCCGATTTACCAAAAGACCAGGTCTACAATAAAATCGTCATTGTCTGTGAAGCTGACTACTTAGACCAGCGAATTGCCCAACTACCAGCCAGTCTGAGCCAGCAGTTTGAGGTCTTTAAGTCTCGGGAGATTATCCTAGAAGTCATGCCCAAAGGTGTCCATAAGGCGCAGGGCTTGGCAGACCTATGTCAGATGCTTGGTCTTGCCCCTCATCAGGTTATGACCATGGGTGATGAGGAAAATGACCTGACCATGTTAGCTTGGGCAGGCTGGGGTGTCGCTATGGGCAATGCGGTGCCTGCTGCCAAAGCTGCTGCTCGTCTGTCTGTGACCAGAACCAATGACCAGTCAGGTGTGGCAGAAGCTATTTACCGTTATATCGTGAAGGAGGAGATGACTGATGGGCTTGTTTGATCGCCTATTTGGGAAGAAAAAAGAAGAGCAGGTGCTTCAAGACCCTGTACAGGAGACAACAGCTGAGGATAGTCAGCTGATCGATGAACCAAACGTTGATGTTTCCACTGTCAGCACTGCTGAGGAAAATACTGTAATGCCCCAGGCAGACCAGGTTGTATTGTCAGAGCAAGATGACTTGGCTAACGAGCGGATAGCTAGTTCTGATGCTGAGCGCGACACTCCTCAGGCCAGTCAACCCGCTCTAGCTCCCCTTGTTGAACCAACAGTGGCGCAGACTGAAAGACAGGATGCCACACCCCTCGAACAAGGCAGTCTGGAACGTCAGGCAGAAGCCTTACCTGTGGACATGGAACAGGAAATTGGATCAGCACCAGCATCTGTTGAGCCAGTCAGTGATTCCAAAACTGATGAGCTCACTGAGCAAATGACCCAGTCAAACTTGGTTGATGAGGTGGTTTTAAGTCAAGTAGACGATGAAACTGACAATCTGGCTGCACCAGCTGACCAGCTGACATCTCCTCTAACCGATGATGCTGCTTTGGCTGCTCAGTTGACCGAACACGGCCAGCATTTTTCAAGCGTGATGGCGAATTATTATGCTAAAAAAGCAGCCGTTAAGGCTGCGGCTGAGCGAGGGGAAGAGTTGGTTTTGGAGAGCATGCAGACGCGACAGGTTGTAGAGCCTGTTTCAGCGCCAGCCCAAGCAGTGCAGCACTCTGAAACCACCGAAGACAAGTACAACCGCACCCTCAAGAAAACCAGAACTGGTTTTGGCGCAAGGCTCAATGCTTTCCTAGCTAACTTCCGTACCGTGGACGAGGAATTTTTCGAGGACTTGGAAGAACTACTCATCATGTCTGACGTGGGTGTGACGGTCGCTACCAAGCTGACAGAGGAGCTCCGCTATGAAGCCAAACTCGAAAAGGCTAAAAAGTCAGACGATCTCCGCCGTGTCATCATCGAAAAACTCGTGGACATCTATGAAAAGGATGGTTTTGAGCAGGAAGCCATCAACTTCCAAAAGGGGCTGACAGTTATGCTCTTTGTTGGGGTCAATGGGGTCGGAAAAACCACCTCAATCGGCAAGCTCGCCCACCAATACAAGCGGGCCGGCAAGTCGGTCATGCTAGTCGCTGCGGACACCTTCCGTGCTGGTGCAGTTGCCCAGTTGGTCGAATGGGGGCGCCGTGTTGATGTACCTGTGGTGACTGGATCTGAGAAGGCGGACCCTGCCTCCGTCGTTTTTGACGGTATGGAAAAAGCTGTCGCTGAAGCCGTTGACATCCTTCTGATTGATACTGCGGGACGGCTCCAAAATAAGGACCACCTCATGGCTGAGCTGGAAAAAATCGGGCGCATCATCAAACGTGTCCTACCAGATGCCCCACATGAGACCCTTCTGGCGCTCGATGCCTCAACTGGGCAGAATGCTCTGGTGCAAGCCAAGGAATTTTCAAAAATCACACCACTGACAGGTTTAGTTTTGACCAAACTGGACGGTACTGCTAAGGGCGGGGTTGTTCTTGCTATTCGTGAGGAACTTGATATCCCTGTCAAATTCATCGGTTTTGGAGAAAAGATTGATGACATCGGTCAATTCCGCTCTGAAGATTTCATGTGCGGTTTGCTTGACGGTTTGGTGTAGATATTAACATCGTATGAAAAGAGGCTCTTTGTCAACTGTAGTGGGTTGACCCACTTAACACCGAGAGAGGACAGTTCTTGTCTTCTCTCGTTTTATG
>NZ_JBGTZA010000053.1:0-8355 GCF_041807805.1 Streptococcus sp. E29BA | reverse complement strand
TAATCAGAAAATCGCTCAAAAATTGATGGAGAAAGTCGCCATGACGGCCATCGCTGAAAGCTTAGCCGTATCGACCTCAACCGTCATCCGAAAACTAAAGGAAGGCCAGTTCAAGACAGACTTGAACTGGCTACCAACTAACATGAGCTGGGACTCAAACAGTCCAGTGGACTGTTTGAGGTAGGAGCCTGAAAATACAAAAGCGACTAGTTGAAGCAGGAAAGGCAAAATGAGCTTCATCGCACAGGACTTTGATTCACTCAAAATCATAACAATTCTAGATGGTCGGACACAAGCCACCATTCGTAACCACTTTTTACGCTATTCTAGAGCGGTTAGAAGCCGTGTTAAGGTCATCACCATGGACATGTTTAGCCCTTATTACGACATCGCTAAGAAACTATTTCCAAATGCGAAAATCGTTCTCGATTGTTTCCACATTGTCCAGCATATGAGCAGGGACATGAACAGGCTACGCATCCACGTAATGAACCAGTTTGATCGAAATTCCCACGAATACAGAGCCCTAAAGCGCTACCGGAAATTGATACAACAAGACAGTCGAAAGCTCAGCGATAAACGCTTTGATCGCCCAACTTTTCGCAGGCACTTGACTAATCAGGAGGTTGTCACTAAACTGCTCGGCTATTCGCAAGAACTGAAAGAGCATTACGAGCTTTATCAACTGCTGCTGTTTCATTTCCAGGAGAAGCAAGCCGACCAGTTTTTTGGGCTGATTGAGGAGACGATTTCCAGCGTTAATCCTGTCTTTCAGACAGTTTTTAGAACCTTTTTGAAAGACAGTGACAAGATTGTCAATGCCTTGGAATTGCCCTACTCTAACGCCAAGATTGAAGCAACCAACAACATCATCAAGGTTATTAAGCGCAACGCCGTTGGTTTCAGAAACTTTGAAAAGACAAAACCCGCATTTTCATTGCCATAAACATGCGCAACGCCTTTGGTTTCAGAAACTTTGAAAAGGCAAAACTCGCATTTTCATTGCCATACACATAAAACGAGAGAAGACAAGAACTGTCCTCTCTCGGTGTTAAGTGGGTCAACCCACTACAGTTGACAAAGAGCCAAAAAACCTGCTCCAATTTTTGAGCAGGTTTCTTGCTTATTAACAAGGATAGCTTATTTTTCAAAGATGAAAATATTATCTGAGTAAAGCTTGAAAACGTTAAGGCAAAGGTAATGGCAAAGATATGCTACTGCAAATGGAATGACAAACCAGATGATAATCATCATCGCAATCTCTGTTGTCCCAAGCGAAGCCAGCGGTCGCTGGTGTCCCAATAACATTGAATAGAGGAACAGACAGAGCACTCACAGCAGCTGTCGCCAGAATAGGAAGCAGCATGATTGGATTGGCAGCCACATTTGGCATCATCATCTTAGTCGCGCCAAGCAAAATGGCAGCTGGAACTCCTGCTTTATTCTTACGCGCAGTTGCGAGAGCAAGGTAGGTTGACGTTGCAGCGACACCAATGGCTGCAGCTCCTGCTGACAGGCCTGTTAAAGCGATAGCCACTCCAATCCCAACGGTTGAAATTGGGGTCACAATAAGAACCGCAAAGGACATCGCAATCAGTACGCTCATCAGAACAGGTTGGAGGACGGTAAAGCTATTGATTGCTTGACCAATCAGTGTGGTCACCTGAGAGACGTAAGGCAACATCAACCAGCCCGGATAGCCAACACCAATTCCAACAATTATAGGAAGTAAAACAATAGTCAAAGAGCCTAGACGATTGCCAACCCATTTTGCCAAAAGAATCGCTAGGGTTGCTGTAATCATCATATTGATAATGTCACCTAATCCGCGTAGCTGAAACAACCCAACTGCTTCTAAGGCTTTGCCTGATTCCTGAACGGTATCAAAGAAGCGCCACGTCCAAGCACCAGAACCTATATAAGCTGCACTGCCACCTGCTGCATGCTGGTCAATTTAAAATTCTCAGCAATAAGAAACCCTGCCATAATCGGAAGAACATACTGGAAGATCACCAAAATACGGCTAAGGTCTATCAGCCATTCTGCTGCAGGTAAATATTTAATCAGGTTCGCCAGAATGGCATTTGGCAAGAGACTGACGATGATGGCGGTTGCTGTGCCTGAGAGAATTTTCGCAACAAAGGATTTGAATGTCTCTGTCTGCATTGCAGTTGATTGTTGTGTTGTCATAAAAACTCCTTAAATCATGTTGTTCGAAATATTTTTTTATTTGAAATATTCTGACTTATTTAACTAAAATCTTGATTGACAACCGCAAAGGTTGCCAATCTGATCTAGTATTCAACCGTCTGAATCCAACCGTCTGGGGCTGGTATGTCTCCATAGTGGATACCCGTCAGTTCGTCGTAAAGACGTTTTATCATTGGACCAACTTCTGTTTCTGAGTGAAACACTTGTTTCTTATCACCGATGGTAATCGAACCAATTGGTGTGATGACCGCAGCAGTTCCACACGCCCCTGCCTCGACAAAATCAGCCAACTTGTCAATATAGACATCGCCTTCAACAGCCTTTAACCCCAGTCGCTCTTCAGCTAAAGTCATCAAGGAATATTTGGTAATACTTGGCAGGATAGAGTCCGATTTTGGCGTCATAAATGTCCCATCAGCGGTAATCCCAAAGAAATTAGCCGCTCCGACTTCTTCGATTTTTGTTTTCGTTGCCGGATCCAGATAAATGGCATCAGTGTAACCTTGTTGTTTAGCCAATTTTCCAGGATAGAGGCTGGCCGCGTAATTTCCAGCAACCTTGGCCGCACCTGTACCTCTGGGAGCTGCGCGGTCATAGTCACTAACCAAGAAGTGAGCTGGAGCTAAACCAACTTTGAAATAGGCTCCAACTGGTGTCACAAAAATAGAAAATAGGTACTCTGCCGCAGGTGCTACCCCCACAGTGTCTCCAATTCCCATTAAAAATGGACGAATATAGAGTGAAGCTCCTGTACCATAAGGTGGTACCCATTCAGCATTGGCCTTGACAACTTCATGAACAGCACGAATAAAGTCTTCTTCTGGGTAAGGCTCCATGAGTAAGCGTTCTGCAGAACGTTTCATGCGCTTAGCATTTTCATCGGGACGAAACAGCTGAATCTTGCCATCTTTCGTACGATAGGCTTTCAACCCTTCGAAACAAGTCTGACCGTAGTGAAACACGTTAGATGCCTCACTGATTGTTATCTGCTTGTCCGTTTCAATAGCACCCTCGCTCCACTTGCCGTCTTTATAATAAGCTCTAAATTTTTTACCCGTATCAATATAGCCAAACCCTAAAGTTGACCAATCTATCGTCTCTACAGTCATGACATCTCTCCTTTCGGGATAAGTTTTTACTATCATACCTAATTTTTTGAGGTTTGTCTAGCGTTTTTTCTGAAAATTTTAATTTTTTCTGAAAAATTTTCAAAAAAAAACAGCCTAAAACAGGCTGAAGTCAATGTGATTTGGCCACAAGATTAAGTAAACTGGTCACCAAAAACATACCGATAAAAATCATGGTAATCGTTGCGCTAGCAGGTGTCTCCCACCAATAGGACATGAAAATGCCTGACACCATGCCGACAAAGCCAATACCGATGCCGTAGATAATCACTGAACGAAAAGATTTACCCAAACGCATCGCAATTGAAGCCGGTAAAACCATGATGGTTGAAACCAAAAGCGCTCCTGCTGCTGGAATCATCAAAGCAATGGCTACTCCCGTCAAAATATTAAAGGCAATAGACATCAAGCGAACTGGCAATCCGTCAACAAAGGCCGTATCTTCATCAAAGGTCAGTAAGTACATGGGACGAATAAAGAGAAAGGTCAAGATCAGAACAGCCAGCGCAATCACAAACAAAGCAATGACTTGCTCTTGACTGATGGTAATAATTGACCCAAACAGGTACTGATCCAAACTAACTGCCGAAGTCCCTTGAGCCTTACTCATGATCATCAAGGACAGCGCCAAGCCTAAGGACATTAAAATAGCTGTCGAAATTTCCATATAGTGCTTGTAGACAGTTCTGAGGTATTCTAATACAATAGCAGCTAAAGTTACCACTACAATCGTTGTCCAGGTTGGATTGATACCAAGCAATACCCCGACGGCAACACCTGCCAAGGAAACGTGGCTCAGGGTATCGCTCATCAAACTTTGCCGTCTGAGAATAAGAAAAATTCCCAAAATCGGTGCAAAAACGCTAATGGCAACAACTGCTAGCAGGGCGCGTTGCATAAAGTCATAAGCCAAAACATCAGTGAACATGACCGCCCTCCTTGTTATCATGGATATTAAAACACCGCCATGGTAGGTCTTGGTTGCGCACGAGATGAATGTTCCTGTCGGCGTAGCCCTTGACTTCGTCTGGGTCATGAGTGATCATCAGCACTGCTTTTCCATGTTCCTTGGCATTATGGTGCATGAGGTCATAAAAAGTCTGAGTCGTCCCTGCATCCATCCCTGTGGTTGGTTCATCAAGGACAAAAACATCAGGGTCAGAGGCAAAGAGACGTGCAATAACAGCTCGCTGCTTTTGCCCACCGCTCAAGCTACCGATACGCTTGTCTCGATTCTCCCACATGCCGACAGATTCTAAACTTACCCTAATATGTTCCTCGTCATGGTCTGTCAATCGTGAAAACCAGCCTCGACGCGGGTAACGACCAGAGGTGACAAACTCATAGACCGTGCTGGGAAACCCTGCATTAAAGCTGGCAATTTGCTGTGGTAAATAGCCGATACGGAGTTTTTGACCTGTAACGTTTGTTTTGGCAAGCGTCACCTGACCTGATCTTGGCGTTAAAATGCCCAAAGTCGCCTTAATCAGGGTTGATTTTGCAGCACCATTTTCACCTGTTAGGGTAACAAATTCACCGCTATCCAAGTGGTAAGCCACTTCTTGTAAAACAGGTTCGGCATCATACTGAAAAGCTAGATTTTCAACGGTGATATACCTCATTGACCACCGTCCAATCCTTTAGATAATCCCTCCAAGAATCGCTCGATAACGCCCTGTTCATCTGCTGAAAAAGCCGACAATACCTCATCATACACCTGAACAGTATGGTCATGGTGGTGCTCATGTTCTACCGCAATAGGCGTCGCCAAATCAGTTAGTTCAAAGTAAGTCACACGGCCATCTGTCTGGTCTTTGATTGACTCTAGCATGCCCGCAGCAATCAGAGCCTTGACGGCCTTGGTCACCGCTGCTTGACTGACGCTAAGCTCTCTGGCTAGGTCAGAATTCGTTAGCCGTTCCTTTGCCAATAACATCAGGATATGTTCCTGTGTATTGGTCAATCTGACGTCACTTTGGCAGGACCCAATCAACAATTCATGCTGATTTTCTGCTGTCAATAAAACCTTGTAAATCAACTGGTCTAAACGCTGGGCTAGTCTTGTCATAAACCACCTCTTTCTTTCACTTTACTGGTTAATTTTAACACAATTCAAGAGTGGAGGCAAGTTTTTGGTTACTGGCTAGAGATAGTTCAGTAAACATTAAAAGAGGCTAGCGCCTCTTTACCAGATGAAAAAACTAGCTCAACGTCCTTACCTTGTAGACCTCTTTACAAAAGCCTTTCATAGCGTTGTAAACTCGGTCCGCTCGCTTAGCGGTCGGACATAGGGCAAAAACTGTCGGTCCAGAGCCTGACATCAAGGCGATGTCTGATCCAGCAGCTAACATGCGGTCTTTTATGGTTTGGATAAAGGGACACTTCATGATGGTAATGTCTTCCAGCGAATTACCCATACAAGACAGCATGGCGTCATAATCGCTCGTCAGCATAGCTTTTTTTAACCCTGCGATATCTACCCGTGTGATGTTATCAACGTCAATCTCTTTGAAAATCTTCCGTGTAGAGACCCCAAAGTCAGGTTTGACCAGGACTACCCAAGAGGACAGGCTGGCAGATAAGGGTTCAACCACATCTCCCTTACCTGCGATGTAAGCGCAGCCTGCTTCTAAGCAATATGGCACATCACTACCAATAGCAAACCCCAGCTCAATTAACTCTTGTTTACTAAGGTTTAATTGCCAGAGCTTATCAAGAGCGCGTAAGGTAGCTGCGGCATCGCTTGAGCCGCCACCTAGACCTGCACAGATTGGGATTCGCTTTTCTAAGTCAATAGTAACGCCTTGTTTAATACCGTAGCGGGCTCTGATGAGCTCTGAAGCCTTTACCACATCGTTTTTGGCATTGTGGGGCATGCGGTGGCTGTTTGATGTCATGACAACCTGATCATCTGATCGTTCTGTGACGGTCACATAGTCATTGAGGTCAACACTGAGCATAATCATCTCCAGTTCATGATAACCGTCATCACATTTGCCGCAAATATCTAAGCCTAAATTTATCTTAGCTGGTGCTTTTTCAATGATTGTCATGGGTTTCTCTTTTCACCATCTCCTGTTTATGTTGCACGCAGAAACCTGAAACGCTAATCAGGTTATTTAGACGTGTCAATGTTCTTCAAACCGCCAAATCAAGAGCGACAAGCGACCATTTTCAAACTGGCCTTCCGCTCGGTCGATAGCCTTGCCTAAAAAGGTATAATCATGCTCATGATTATGACAATTGCTTCCTAGCAAGGCATTGTAATACTCATCAACTTCCAATTGACGTTCCGTATTGAGGTCTGAAACCAATTTCTTAAAACTCACAGGCTCGACTGTGGTCTCTGCTTCAAGGTGGAGCCTAAACACACCTTCTGTAAAACTAAATTCCATCTTGAAATCATTGAGGTCATTATCTAAAAAGTAACTGACAATTTCTTTCATGATTCGTGTGCATTTATTTTTTTCCGTTAACATGTCCTTTATCCTTTAGCCAGAGTGTTTTATGGTCTTGCAGGGTATCAATCAAAGGCGCTAATACCGCAGCGACAAAACCTGTTGAAAATCCATTATTGTATAAACTCAGCCCTTGATGCAAAGCCAAGACCGTTGATGATAAATTGTAGTGAAGAAAACCAGCGACCAGCCCGTAGAACCAGCCATAAAATCCAGCAATCGGACTTAATCCTGTGCTAAAAAGAAACGGGAGGGCAAAGCGTATCTCGTTTAAGGGCTGGTTGAGCAAGACACTGGCCAAAACGACCCCTAAGCCAACAGGAAGAGCGTTTAGAGGGTGTTTCCCAAAGGCACTGAACCCCAATATCGTCAAAAGTCCACCTAAAATAGGACCATTGAGCCGGACACCGAAAACTAACAGACAACCTAAAAATAAGCTACTGGTCAAGCACATGTTAAGCAGTGTCGGGTAAAGTCCAAACTTTGTCACAAAATCATCTGGAACCCGCCCTGTACTTTTTATCAGAGCAGAATAGCCTGCAGCAGCTTTTAACAAATGGCGAAGCAAAAACATCAGTAAAAACCCAATAATCAATAGCCAATAACCTAGTATGTAGGTATGGTAACCATCGCTGATTAACACACGTGTTTCGACTGGTAGCTGAAAATAAGGAAATAGCAAGACCAAAAACATGGTCATCAACCCTGTTGTAAAACCGTAGTTATATAAGGTCAACCCATGGTGAAATTTCAAAAACTCCTCCGCCAATGCAGGTGCCATAAAACCAAGTATCAGACCAACAGCCAAGGCAATACAAGCAGACCCAAAAGAGAGACCGTTTTGAAAGGCTAAGTAAGAGACGACGGGTGCCATCGATGTTGCAAACAAACTAACGGTCGTATAGAGTTTAAAGGATTGTTTGGTAAATTTAGCATACAGCACCATTCCGCCAATCAGGGGAAGAACATTCAGTAGGTTGGTGCCAAAAAAAGCATGTCCTGCAAAAATGCCAACAGCACCAATCTGCAAACCATTGACATTGGAACGTTCATTACGGCTCATCAGATAATGCGCTAGGAAAAAATGCCCTGCGACATTGGCAAAAGTAGCCGAAAGTCCACCGACCGCAAAAAAATCAGTCATGAGTTGCGTTGGATTAGTTAAAATAGCCAATAATCCCTGCCACAGTTGACCGCTATCAGGCATGAGAAGAGCGTAAGCGAAGGTTAGAATTCCTAAGACGAGTATCGCACGCTTACGCTCAATGTGTTGCTTTTTTACTGTCATAACCTCTCCTTTAATCACTTTTCTTTATTTTATCATAAAATAATCAGCTTGAAAACGATTGACAACTCTGAACCTTATGACGAGAATATCCCACAACAACGCAACTACTCATCGAACGTCCACTGATCGAACAATAACAGGAAAGAGCGGGTTGGTCAACTCCTAAAAAGCAATGCTGACTCCCGCTCTTTTCAGGCTCTATAAGACTGTAGTGGGTAAATCCACCATGGAGATTATAGAGCCTTTTGAGTGTAGAAAAAAAGTTCCATAT
>NZ_JBGTZA010000052.1:0-8764 GCF_041807805.1 Streptococcus sp. E29BA | reverse complement strand
CTGGTAGTGTGGTTACGTACAGTTTACACGACAGAAACGCTATGAGTTTTTTTGTTGCACTATATTTTACAATTTATTGATAACTAAAATGATTATGCTTGATGTCTTTGATCACGCTGTTATCGCGCGGTTACTAGAGAATTAACTTGTCAGTCCATAACGGTTTATCATCTGTTAAAGACTATAAAAAAACACTCCTTGTTTCTAGTGTACTAGATGTCAACAGGAGTGTTTTATTTCGTTTCATTTTGGCAGTTGAGGTTAAACTTTTTCTCGTTTACTCGGCACTGCTGTCACTAGCTAGCTCTTTACCGAGTTTGATGATATAGTCTTTGAGTTGATCTTTAACTTGAGGGTGTTTAAGGGCGTAGTCGATAGAGGTCGTCATAAAACCAAACTTGTCACCGACATCATACCGTTTGCCTGTAAAGACACGAGCAAAGACCCGCTGAGTCTTGTTTAAGGCATCGATAGCATCTGTTAGTTGCACTTCGCCACCAGCCCCGGGTTCTTGTTTTTCTAGTAGGTCAAAAATCTCTGGTGTCAAGAGATACCGACCGATGATGGCCAAATCAGATGGGGCCTCCTCAGGCTTTGGCTTCTCGACAAAGGTATCAACGCTGTAAAGACCGTGAACACTCTCGCCGTGAGGGGCGATGACGCCATAAGCTGACACCTCTTCATGCGGTACCTGCATGACGGCGATGGTTGAAGCATGGGTATTCTCATAGTCGTTGATTAACTGCTTGGTCAATGGCAGAGCAGTCTCGTCAGTAATGTCCATGAGGTCATCCCCTAGCATGACCACAAAGGGTTCGTTGCCAACAAAGGCTTTGGCTTGCAAGACCGCATCTCCAAGACCTCGTGGGTGGCTCTGACGGATAAAGTGCAGGCGAATACCTGTTGTTTCGTCTACCAATTTAAGCAAGTCATGCTTGCCTTTTGCTTTGAGGTTATACTCTAGCTCAAAGTTTGAGTCGAAGTGATCCTCGATAGAGCGCTTGGACTTACCAGTCACCACTAGGATGTCTTCGATACCTGATTTTAAGGCCTCTTCAACGATGAACTGGATGGTTGGCTTGTCCACGATGGGCAACATTTCTTTGGCAAGCGCCTTGGTGGCAGGGAGGAAGCGTGTTCCTAGACCAGCGGCTGGGATAATAGCCTTTCTGACTTTTTTCATGATGGTTCTCCTTTTTGTTTTTGAAAATGAAAGTTGGGCTCAATCGATAAATTTATGAGAGGTCGATGAAGGGTTAGCTTACTTAGGTGTAATTCAATTAGTTAAAAGCCAACTGTTTGAGGTTGCAGCTGTGAGGGCTGTTAACTACTTAAATTAACCTATCAAATGATTACCTAGCCACTGATGATGCCAAGTCGTCAAGTCTCATGGGGATCGAAACAACCAGCAGTGGCTTATGGCGTTACATTGCTTAATGAGTTTGTACAGGGGCAACTCTAGTGCTGACAAAACAAATCACAAGTTTGCTCCCAAGTACTGCGTCACTAAAACAGAGGGACTGGAACATTTGTCCAGATTCTGTCTAAGTTGAGGACTAACGATGAGTGTCAAGCCCACTCATCCTCGGAACGAAACTCGTTTGACATCATGTTTAGGACTGTTTCCTTGATTGGGGCATTCTCGTAGATGGCCTGATAAATAGCAGTAGTGATGGGCATATAGACACCGAGCTCTTGAGCAATTTCGTAGGCGACCTTTGTTGTTGATAAGCCTTCGATGACCATACCCATATTGGCTTCGATATCAGCGAGTTTTTCACCACGCCCTAGCGCATCACCTGCTCGCCAGTTACGGGAATGAACGGATGTTCCTGTGACAATCAAGTCTCCTACTCCTGATAAACCGCTGTAGGTCAGGGGATTTGCCCCCAACTTGACACCGAGACGGGTTATTTCTGCCAGGCCCCGTGTAATAATAGCGGCTTTAGCATTGTCCCCAAAACCGAGACCATGAAGAACGCCAGCACCAACAGCGATGATGTTTTTGAGGGCACCAGCTGTCTCAACACCGATGACATCCGTATTGGTGTAGAGGCGGAAGTAGTGGTTGCTAAAGAGCTCTTGCGCATACTTGGCAGCAGTCAAGTCTTTAGATGCAGTGGTGATGAGGGTGATGTCCCGAACAATGGTTTCTTCAGCGTGACTAGGTCCTGAGACGACGACAATTTCACTGCGAAGGGTCTCTGGGATTTCTTCCTCCAAGATAGTAGATAGGCGCTCGTGAGTGCCAGGTTCAAGACCTTTTGAAGCGTGCATAACGATAACCTTATGATCAAGAACGGCTGCGACTTGTTTGGCAACCAAACGCGTAACTTTGGTTGGCACAACAAAGAGCACTGCATCAACACCTGCCAAAGCTCCTGCCAAGTCAGTGTAGGCGACAATATTCTCATCCAGTACAATGTCCTTGAAATAATGGTTATTGGTATGGTGGGTATTAATCTCGTCAATCTGAGCAGGGATATTGCCCCAGAGACGGACGGTGTGACCGTTATCATTGAGTACCTGAGCCAGGGCGGTTCCCCATGAACCCGGTCCTAAGACGGCGATGGTTTGTTTGTCCATACGACCTCCTAAAAAGCTGTTTTTTCCATTATATCATAAGTTTAATACTTTTCCTATCACCTACTGTATCTCTTGGTTTTGTGAAAACATCTTGAAAATTACAAGAAAACAAGCTTTTTCCCTTGACAATAGTCCTCATAAGAACTAAAATAGTTTCTATGAAAACTAATGGAGGGTGATATGGGACATCCACTATCAGATATTCGTCTGATTTTGCATAGACTAGAGACTATCTGTGAGGAGATGGCAAGGGAAAACGGCATCGAGCATTTGGCTGGTCCACAAGGGCATGTGCTCATGTTTCTCAGTCGCAGGGACAAGCAGGAAATTTTTGTCAAAGACATCGAGCAGGAGTTGAAGATTTCCAAATCTGTGGCTAGTAATCTCGTCAAGCGCATGGTCAAAAATGGCTTTATCGAGATTGTACCGTCGGTGTCTGATCGGCGCTACAAGCAGGTGCTGTTGACCGACTTGGGACGAGAAAAAATCCAGCCTTTGACCACTTTTCGTGAGGAAATGCGGCAGTCGATTTTCAAAGGAATTTCCAGTCAAGACTTTGCGGTCCTTCATCAGGTGCTCCATCAGTTGACAGAAAATATCACCGCTTATACAGGAGGAAAAGATGCTTAAACGCGCTATTTTACGCTACAAATGGTACGCCCTAGGTTCTGTGCTTATGGTGTCCACCGTGGTTATCAGCAGTCTCTTGCAGCCCAGCTATTTGCAAGATGTCCTAGAGGCTGTCTTGATGAATGACCAAGAAAAAATATCAGAAGTCGGTGTTTGGCTTCTAACGATTGCAGGGATTGGGCTCTTAGCAGGAGCTATCAACACGGCTCTGGCGTCTAAAATCGCTCAAGGCGTGTCTGCGGATATTCGGGAGGAAGCCTTTCGTAAGATTCAGAGCTTTTCCTATGCCAACATCGAGACCTTTAACGCCGGGAATTTGGTCGTTCGTTTGACCAATGATATCAACCAAATCCAGAACTTGATGATGATGACTTTCACAGTGCTCATGCGGGTGCCTTTACTCTTTATCGGTGCTTTTATCATGGCGGTCAAAACCATGCCTGACCTCTGGTGGATGATCATCGTGATGATTATCTTGATTGGTGCGATTATGGCCGTCGTGATGAGCCAAATGGCGCCTCGCTTTGGGAAATTCCAATCCTTGATGGATACGATTAACCGTATCGCTAAGGAAAATCTACGTGGCGCTCGGGTGGTCAAATCCTTTGTTCAGGAAAAGAACCAATACACCAAATTCAAAGAAACCTCTAATGAGCTTTTAGGGCTAAACCTCTTCATCGGGTATGGTTTTTCAGTGATGCAACCCCTATTAATGTTTATTTCTTATATGGCGGTTTTTGTGTCTATTTATTTGGTATCAGGGATGGTAGAGACCGAGCCTAAAGTAGTCGGTGGAATTGCTTCTTTCATGAGTTACCTTATGCAGATCATGTTTTCCATCATCATGGCGAGCTTTATGGGTATGCAGGCTAGTCGGGCAGCTATTTCTATCAAGCGGATTGGTGAGGTACTCGATACAGAGCCTGCTATGACATTTATGAACGGATCAGATGAGGACTTGACTGGTAGTATCGTCTTTGACAAGGTGAGCTTTACCTACCCACATGATACCGAACCCATGCTCAAGGAGATTTCCTTTACTATTGAAGCAGGACAGATGGTCGGGGTGGTCGGAGCGACTGGAGCTGGTAAGTCTACTCTAGCTCAGATGATTCCACGTCTTTTTGACCCGCAGGAGGGGACAATCTTCATCGGTGGCAAGGACATCAAGACGCTTAGCCAAAATACCCTAAGAGAGACGGTATCGATTGTCCTGCAAAAGGCGATTCTCTTTTCAGGCACTATCGCGGATAATCTGCGGCAAGGGAAGATGGGTGCCGACCTAGACGCTCTGAACCGTGCGGCTAGCATTGCCCAAGCCAAGGAATTTATCGACCGCATGGATGACCGCTATGAGAGCCAAGTCGAAGAGCGGGGCAACAACTTCTCAGGTGGGCAAAAGCAGCGCATGTCCATCGCTCGTGGGGTAATTGGTCAGCCGAAAATCTTGGTCTTGGATGACTCCACATCAGCTCTTGACGCCAAGTCTGAAAAGCTGGTGCAGGAAGCCCTTAACCACGATCTCAAAGGTACGACCACAGTCATCATCGCCCAGAAGATTTCTTCTGTGGTTCGCGCGGACAAGATTTTGGTGCTGGATGAGGGGCGCTTGATTGGTCAAGGAACCCATGCCGAATTGGTGCAATCAAATGTTGTTTACCGTGAGATCTACGAGACGCAGAAAGGACAGGAGGACTAAGATGAAGACAGCACGTTTTTTCTGGTTTTATTTCAAACGCTATAAACTTTCCTTTGCAGTGATTTTTGCGGCAGTGGTGCTGGCGACCTACTTGCAGGTCAAAACGCCTGTCCTCATCGGAGAGGCACTAGGTGCTCTGGGGGAGTTGGCGCAGCAATACATGGTCGCTAAGCAGACAGGTATTGCCAATTTCAGTCCCGATATGGGAACCTTTAATGGGGTCATGGGCCTGCTCTTTCAAGCCTATCTCTTCACCGTTGTGGCCAATTTGGTCTACAGCCTGCTCTTTACCCGCATCGTGGCGCACTCGACCAACCGTATGCGCAAGGGGCTGTTTGGAAAGTTAGAACGCTTGACCATTCAATTTTTCGATACCCACAAGGACGGGGACATTCTATCTCGCTTTACCAGTGATTTGGACAATATCCAGAATGCTTTTAACCAGTCCTTGACCCAAGTGGTGTCCAACGCTGCTCTCTATGTGGGGATGGTCTGGATGATGTTCCGCCAAGATACACGTTTGGCTTGGTTGACGGTGGCGTCAACGCCTGTGGCCCTGCTCTTTCTGGTTGTCATCATCCGCCTAGCCCGCAAGTACAGCAATCTCCAGCAGGCGGCTGTCAGCAAGCTCAATGCCTATATGGACGAGAAGATTTCAGGGCAAAAGGCCATCATCGTCCAAGGCATTCAGCAAGAGACCATCGACGGCTTCTTGACCTTGAATGAAGAGGTGCGTCGCACCACCTTCAAAGGACGTCTTTTTGGTGGTTTGCTCTTTCCTGTCATGAATGGCATGAGCTTGGTCAATACGGCGATTGTGATTTTCATCGGTTCTTCGATGGTCTTGGACGATACGAGCTTGACCACGGCAACAGCGCTGGGCTTGGTGGTGACCTTTGTCCAGTATTCGCAGCAGTACTACCAGCCCATGATGCAGATTGCTTCCAGCTGGGCGGAGTTGCAGCTGGCCTTTACAGGAGCTCATCGGATTCAGGAGATGTTTGACCAAGAAGAGGAAGTCCGTCCTGATAAAGCGCCGCTATTTACCGAATTGAGCCAAGGTGTCGAGATCGACAATATCAACTTTAGCTATGTGCCAGACAAGCCTGTCCTCAAAGGGGTGTCTATCTCTGCGCCTAAGGGCAAGATGGTAGCGGTCGTTGGGCCGACGGGCTCTGGCAAGACCACCATCATGAACCTCATGAACCGTTTCTACGATGTGGATAGTGGCAGCATTCGCTTTGATGGACGTGATATCCGAGACTATGATTTGGATAGCCTCCGCAGCAAGGTCGGTATCGTCTTGCAGGAGTCGGTGCTCTTCTCAGGCACCATCGCAGACAATATCCTCTTTGGGGCAGAAGGTGTCAGTCAGGAGATGGTGGAGACCGCTGCTCGTGCCACCCATATCCATGACTTTATCATGAGCCTGCCAGATGGCTATGAGACTTACGTGACCGATGATGAAAATGTCTTCTCGACAGGGCAAAAGCAGCTGATTTCTATCGCACGAACTCTCTTGACCAATCCGCAGGTGCTCATCCTTGATGAGGCAACCTCAAACGTCGATACGGTGACCGAGAGCAAGATTCAACAGGCCATGGAGGCAGTGGTAGCAGGGCGGACCAGCTTTGTCATCGCCCACCGTCTCAAGACCATCTTGAAAGCAGACGAGATCATCGTCCTCAAGGATGGTGAGGTGCTGGAGCGGGGCAACCATCGTGAACTCCTTAGACAAAATGGCTTTTATGCCGAACTCTACCACAACCAGTTTGTGTTTGAATAAGACAAAAAACTCTCTCTTGGCGGGAGTTTTTTGTCTGAAAAAATTGAAAATGAATACAGATTTTTAACGAATATTTAAGTAAGATAATTTGTTCAAGGACTAGTAGGTATATTGATGGCAGTTATTCAAGTTAGCAATCAACAAAATGTTAAAAATAAAAGTTGATTTTTTCCAATCAGTTACGAATAAGTTATTAGAACACTTCAAAGGAGAAAAGAGATGACAGATATGATTCAAGTCTCTAAAGTGTCCAAGGCATTTGGTGAGAACGTAGCTCTATCGCAGATTAGTTTTACAGTAGAAGAAGGAACAATTTTTGGTTTTCTTGGACCATCTGGTTCGGGGAAGACAACTTTGATTAGGATTTTGACCAACCAGTTACTTTCTGACAGTGGTGAGAGTTATTTGTTAGGAAAATCTTCTAGGGAACTGGAACCAGCCGACTTTGAAGCCTTAGGCATTGTGAGTGATCAGAGTGGTTTTTTTGAAAAACTGACGCTTTATAAGAATATGCAGGCCTATGCTAAGTTTTATGGTGTTGGAAAGGAGAGGGTTGATGACCTACTCCAGCAGGTTGGACTTTACGATTGTCGGCACACGGTGGCTGAACGCTTATCTACTGGTATGAAGCAACGGCTATTTTTGGCTAGAGCCTTAATTAACAGACCACGACTTCTTTTTTTGGATGAGCCTACTAGTGGTTTAGATCCTGCGACTTCAATGAAAATCCATAAGTTATTAGAAGAGTTAAGGGAGCAAGGTACAACCATCTTTCTAACCACACATGACATGGCAGAGGCAAGTCTTTTATGCAATAGAATCGCTCTACTCCATCGTGGGCAGTTGGTTGAATCGGGTCGTCCAGATGAATTAATTCGGAGATACACCACAACAAAGCAATTAAAAATTATTGATAATGTCGGCAATGAACGGCTATTGACTTTTTCCGATGTACAACCTAGTGACTTAGAGACCGCTTTTTCGGTTCATTCTTGTGAACCAAATTTGGCAGACATTTTTATCGCATTGACAGGAGAACAACTTCATGATTAGACGACTATTAGCCCTTATCTGGCTACGGACACAGATTTTGATAACGAATAAAAATCTATTAATTCAATTTTTGTTTCCTTATTTGCTACTAGCACTTTACCGTTTTGTCTTGAAAGCTGAAGGTATTCAGGTATTATTTATGACCCTACCCTTGGGCTTGTCAATGTCAAGTGGGACAACGGTATCGAGTATGATTGCGGAAGAGAAAGAAAAAAGGAATCTATCAACTCTCCTTTTGAGTGGTGTTGGCCAAGGAGAATACCTCTTATCGGTACTGTTTTATCCCATGTTATTGACAGCAATTAATATTATGTTATTGCCTATCTTATCCAAGGTCCAACTTGGTGCTCACGTGATGTCTTATCTTGTTATCAGCTTGTTGACTGCATTAGCTGTAGTTCTGATCAATGTGATTATTGGTTTTTTATCGGAGACCCAAACTCAGGCTCAGATTAATAGCATGCCTGTCATGTTATTCCTATCGCTTGGACCTATTTTGGCTCAAGCTAGCCAAAAAATCGATAGAGTGTTGTCTTATACATTTTTTGGAGCTTTTTCAGACTTGTCTCGAGACCTCACAATTAATCTAGACAGGTATTCTATGATGAGTTTAGTGATTTGGGTTTTAGGATTATCACTCCTGTCTTATCTTGTGTTAAGACGGATTGGGACTAAGGAAAAGCTATCTGTTTCAAGGCAAGTAGTTCAGTTAAAAAAGATATTCAAAGTTGTCTAGGAACTAGTTGCTTGGTATTAATAAAGTAGGAAGGAGATTACGATGTATATCATGCTTGTAGGTATTGGTTGGATCCTTTATTTCCAATGAGGAGATAAAGAATTTAATTAAAAAAGTTATAACTCTAGAGGAAAGGAGAGAAGTTTATGGGCGTATTTATTATTGGCGTTGCTATTGGTATCTATTTGTATTGCAAATAATGAAAAGGCACCCCTTTTCTGTACAATTTTTATAAAGTGTTTTTGTTAAGCGATAACTCGCTTAACCATAGGTG
>NZ_JBGTZA010000051.1:0-8769 GCF_041807805.1 Streptococcus sp. E29BA | reverse complement strand
GTCACAGGAGTTTTAACGTATACTTATCTAAATGGTGAACTAGTTTCTAGTCAGGAAACGACCTCTCCAGTTCCAGAGCGCATTCGTCGTGGAACGAAGCCAGACACTCCTGCTCAGCCAGTTAAAGCACTAGAAACTGAACGACAAGAGGAAGTGATTCCGTATCAAACACATGCAGAAGAGGATAATCACTTATGGTTGGGAGAACATAACGTTCTTCAAAAAGGGCAAGTTGGTCGTAAAGAGGTGGTGACGCTTTATCAAACAATTGATGGTCATCGTCAACCGAATCCAGAAATCATTGAACGAATTTTAGAAGAGCCAAAAGATGAGATTATACGAGTTGGAACCAAGTCAATCCATGCTAAGGAGGTTGAGCACCGTTCAGAACCAATTGATTTCACTATCGAACGGCAAGAGGACCCCGACCTTTGGTCAGGCGAGACGGTTCTAATTCGCCCAGGTCAACCTGGTCTTAAATCTATCGTGACAACCTACCAGACCGAGCGAGGACTGCGGACAGGAACGGTCTTGTCTGAGGTAGCTGAGGTTATCACCCAACCTGTGTCACAAGTAGAAAAGGTTGGGACCAAGCCAGAAGCGGGCCGGGTGACGGAAACCGAAGACCAACAGGTAGAGTTTCGGATCATTTATCAGGATAATCCGACTAAGCCTGTTGATTATGAAGAGACTCTACAAGCTGGGGTGGAAGGGCTCATTCGCTTAACCCATATCTACCAGACCTATCGTGGTCAGAAAATTGGGCAACCAGAAACCCATCAGGAAACGATTCGTCAGGTCCAAGATGCGATCATTGAACGTGGTAGTAAGGTTCTGACCCTAGCAGATCGCCAAGAACCACAACCTATCAGACAGATTGTTCGTCTTGGTGATTCTGTAGTAGCTGCGGCAAGCATTCAACACGTCAATCTAAATCATGTCGCCTCTATTGCTTGGAAGGAAGGTCATGAACCGAGAACGGATAAAGTCGGGGCTGCTCTAGTTGGGCGTGTCGTGGTGACTTATACAGACCATTCCCAAGATGAAGTAGCTGTTCTCGTTGATGTTTTACCAGCTTTACCAAGACCTGTGGTCACTTTTGATGCCATTGCTGGAGATAACGTGATCAATGCTCATGAAAGCCGCAGTCTTCTAACCATTACAGGTCAAGTCAGTGACCTGCAAGAGGGTGACCAGCTGATGATTCAGGTTGGCACGGTGGGTGTACTGGCGGACTTGACTGCCGATCGCTTTTCCGCTCAAATTGATGGGCAGGCTCTCGTTAGTCACCAAAGCCTATCAGCTCAAGTCTTGCGTGCCGGGGAAATGGTGGCTGGAGCGCAACAGCTTTATGCGGTAAAAACAGAGCTAGCTCAACCAAGCCTAACCATCAATCCGATTGCGACAGATGATGTGATTAACCTAGAAGAAAGTCGCAATAGCATCGTCATCAGCGGTCTTGTGACAGGAGCTAAGGATGGTGAGGAAGTTGACATTGCCTGTGGTTGTCCAATTTGCCAGGGCGTTCAATGGGTGACTGCCAAAGCCCGTATCGAAAACGGTCAGTTCCAAATTACCCTTTCAGGGAATCAGCTAACAGAAGGAACGGTGGTCAAAGCTCAGGTGACCACCAGTGATGCCTACGGCAACACGGCAACAGGAAGGAGCGAACGTGTTTATCGTGTTGATATGACCCCACCAGAGCCGAGCCTGACCTATAACCAATTGACAGCGGGCAATATTATCAATCTGGCGACCCCAGACACGGTCACCATCAGCGGCGAGATTATCAACTTAGCTGATGACGAGACAGCCATCCTAACTGCCAAACTGGGCGATACCACGCACCATGTCACCATTAGCGGTAGAAGTTACAGTCTGACCCTGCCAAAGACCGCCTTTGAGAGCGATGATCGCGTCCGTCTGACCTTGACAGCAACAGATCCAGCTGGCAACCGCACCACGGTTTCCAACCAGGAGCAGATTTATACCTACGATGTCACCCTGCCGACACCTGTTTTGACGCTAGACCGACCTACGGTGGTCAATAGCCGAGCAGAGACGCTGGTTTTGGCTGGTCAACTGACTCAGGATGAAGCGGTTAGGGCCCGCACCGTCAGTGTGAGCTTAGACGGTCAAACTCATCCAGCAGAGCTGGTTGGCAACCGATGGACAGTGACTTTGCCAGCAGGTCCTCTTAAACAAACTCAGGGCAATCATCTCTATACAGTTCAAGCCCAAGTCACGGATCTGGCAGGTAACACCGCTCAAACTAGTCAGACAGGCACTATCCTCGTGGATACGGTTGCACCAAGTCTCACTATTCAGCTTGAGCCGCTAGCGATTATTGATCCAACTTCCAGCTCTGCCATTGTCCTCAAAGGACAAATCAGCGGGCATCAAGCTGGGGATAAGGTGGTTGTGAGCCTAGCTGGACAGGAGCAGGAGGAACGCCTAGAGTCTGATGGACACTTTAGTCTAACCCTCGACCGTCAAGCTTTGGTGACCAACGCCAGTCGTCAGTTGACTGCTCGTGTGACGAGTCGAGACGCGCATGGCAACGACAGTCAGGCTCAAGCTAGCTTGACCTATCAGGTAGCCGCGGTTGCGACGGAGGTGACCTTGAGCCTTGATAGCATCACCGCAGACGACCACATCAATGTGACCGAGGCGACCAAGCCAACAACGACCATCACTGGTCAGGTGACTGGTGGCAACGGTCAGCCAGTCCTACTGATGATTGGTGATCAGCAGGTTAAAGCCGCAATCTCTGGTGACCGTTTCACTGCTCAAGTGACAACGGCAGACCTAGTGACCAACCCAACCTATGCTGTGACCGCGCGCCTCGGTGACAAGACCATTAGTCGAGCTTATACGGTTGTGGATTGGGCGACGGCACAGGTCTTGGTGACCCAGTTGGGAGACATGGAACAGGGGGACACTGTCCGTGTGAGCGGTCATGTGACGCTAGATGGCTTAGCAGCTAAGCATGGCAACCGAGAGCAACTGCATGAAATCAGTTTGACCATTAAGGATAAGACCTACTATGCTGGGGTGGATAGGCAGCAAAACTTTACCTTTAACCTCCCCTTGTCGGATCTCTTGGCAGCTAAGGGGGAACAGATTAGCTTTGGGCAAAAGGGCGACCCGATTTATCATATCGAAGCACGCTATGGGCGAAATAACCTCCGATTAGCGGATGATGTTGTCGGGCAAGCCTTGCCACAACTAACCAGTCAACAGGTGCAGTTTACAGATGACCATATCTTTAAAGATGGCAAGGTTGCTATGACGCTTCCTGAAAAATTAACCCAAATCAAGGGGCAAGTGTCTGGAGCAGCCAAGTCTGGTGATCTGGTGACCCTAGGTCTAGGGGAAGAGACGGTCACAGCACGTGTGGCTGAGGATAAGAGCTTCACAATCACCCTGCCGTCAGCTCTGCTTAAAAACAATAGCAGTGGCCTTCTGTCGATTGCCTTGGAGACCAAGGATTATCAAGGGCGAGCCATTCAGGTTTCTGATTTGATTGCCCTATCTCAGGAGCAGGTGTCAGCTGATTTGATCGCTACCTTTGAGCACTCAAATACCGATAAGCCGTATTTCCTAGCGGCTCTCAGTCGGATGACCCCAAGCGTTCGTGGTTACTTGCCAATCAAGACCTTTAAGTACACAGAAACACCAGTAATCACCTACGGCTTTGCAGCGCCGACCTATCGCCATGATGCCATCAATCAGGCCAACCGAGATGCGGCGCGTCGGATTTTTGACCTCTTTAGCCGTTATGCCAATGTGACCTTTGAGCAAGTTGGGGCAGATCGTCCAGCCCACACACCAGATGCCAACATCGTTTACTATTTGCACAATAACACAGCGGCTAATAATGCCGCTTCTGGTGGCGATGTCAACATCGGTGGTCGAAATGGTCAGGGGCAAGAGGATCATAGGGATTGGAGTTTGCCATCCTTCCGCCACCTCTTTATCCATGAGACCTTCCATTCTTTCGGCTCAAAACACGCCCATGAAGGCTATCCTGTCTTGCCACCACTGGAAAATCAGAGCAGCTTAAGTGTGATGACTTATCGGGCCCCTCGTATGGACTTGGATAGTTTTGACCTCAAGCTCTATGATTTGATTTACCTCCATTACCGTTTCGGTGTCAATCCAGCCCAGCGTTCTGGCAACGATACTTACCGCTTCCAAGATTTTGACCGTCATAAATCCGACGGCAATATCTACATTTGGGATGGCGGCGGGGTGGATACCTTTGACGCCTCTCATGAAGACCAAGCTGTGACGGTTAATCTAACGCCAGGCTCTTGGATTTACCGTGGCGAAAAGGCCGATACCTTGGTGGTTAAGGATTCCAAAGAGCAGACCATCGG
The DNA here is from genome assembly GCF_041807805.1 of Streptococcus sp. E29BA. Taxonomy (NCBI): domain Bacteria; kingdom Bacillati; phylum Bacillota; class Bacilli; order Lactobacillales; family Streptococcaceae; genus Streptococcus; species Streptococcus sp. E29BA. Next base: position 4,387 of record NZ_JBGTZA010000051.1, on the reverse strand, counting down.
TGAGTTCTTTGCGGATGACCCAAATTATCAGCCGACCAATACGGTGGACTATGGTGCTTTTGCCAATAAGTATGTCCATGATTTCCAAAGAGGTCAAGCCTTCATCGGTTATGGCACGCAAATTGAGCGCCTGATCGGTTCTCGCTTTGCAGATGAGTTGCGAGGCAATGTGGCCAATAATGCCATCTATGGTGGTGATGGTGACGACCGCCTCTTCGGTGACGCTGGTAATGACTACTTGGACGGTGGTTTGGGAGCTGACCTCCTCGATGGCGGTGCTGGAGATGATGTCTTCATCGTGGACAATAGCGGCGACACTGTGATTGAACGCGTAGGAGAAGGGACAGATACGGTTATCGCATCAGTTGACTATAGCCTGCCTGAACAGGTGGAAAACCTGACCTTAGTCGGTCAAGCTAGACGAGGAACAGGGAACACGTCAGACAACCGTATCACAGGCAATAGCCTGTCCAACACCCTGACGGGTGGCGGTGGACAAGACACCTTTATCTTTAACAGCCCACTCAATGGTCAAATTGATACCATTAACGACTTTGATGCAGATGATGTTATTGAGCTGTCAGCCAATATCTTTACAGGTATTGATCGGAATAATCCTTTTGGGCGAATTCATTATGAGCGCACCAGCGGTTATCTGGCCTATTTGCCTAGCCAAGTTGGTCAGACAGATGCCATCATCTTTGCTAAACTTCCAGAAGGACTAGACCTTAGGGCAGACCAGATTGTTATCAACTAAGTCAAACAGACGGGATGAGTTCCCGTCTGTTTTGTGGTATAATGTAGAGAGTACAATCTAAGAAAGTGTAATCATGAACATTCAACAATTACGCTACGTTGTAGCGATTGCCAACAGCGGTACTTTTCGTGAGGCAGCGACCAATCTTTACGTTAGCCAGCCTAGTTTATCCGTAGCGGTCAAAGATTTGGAAGATGAGCTTGGCTTTAAAATTTTTAATCGAACAACTTCAGGAACGCGTTTAACCCAGCGTGGTCGTGTTTTTTTTGAAAAGGCTCAGAAATTGGTTGGCTCTTTTGATTCCTTTGAAAACCAGTATACGCAGTCGAGTGGCAAGGGACGAGAGTTTTCAATTTCCAGCCAGCACTATGATTTTTTAACCCCTTTAATGACGCGTTTTTCTGAAAAATATCCTGAGTTTAGGCATTTTCGGATATTTGAGTCGACGACGGTACAAATCCTCGATGAGGTCATCGATGGGCATAGTGAGTTAGGCATTGTTTACCTCAGTCCTCAAAATGAAGAGGGCATTCGTCGTAAGATGGAGAAGCAAGGCCTTGAAGCGATTGACTTGATTGGTTTTCAAACCCATATCTATCTGGGTAAACACCATAGATTGGCTAGTAAGCCTAGTCTGACTTTAGATGACTTGACTGGCTTACCTGCTGTGCTATTTACCCAAGAAAAGGACGAGTACCTCTATTACTCTGAAAATCTAGTCGATCGCACGGAATCTAGTCTGATTTACAAGGTGACGGATCGTGCCACCTTAAATGGGATTTTGGAGCGGACGGATGCATTTGCGACAGGGTCTGGTTTCTTAGATAGTGCCAGTGTCAATGGCATCACAGTCATTCCGCTGGAAGGAGCGACAGACAATAAGTTGGTTTATGTCAAACGTGCGGAGATGGCGCTATCGAGTTGTGCTCAAAAATTTGTTGAAGTCATGACGGCTTATTTCAGTGATTTAGACCCTAAGGAGTTGGTATGAAAAAACTAATGATGGCATTTTTAGCGCTTGTTCTGGTCGGTCTTGACCAATGGAGCAAGTTATGGGTAGTGTCTAACATCGGACTGGGTGATATCAGACCCTTTTTGCCACCGATTTTCAGTTTGACCTATGTCCAAAATAGTGGTGCGGCCTTTTCTATTTTGCAGGATCAGCAGTGGTTTTTTACAGTAGTCACTCTGGTTTTCCTAACGGGGGCAATCATTTATTTTGTTAAATCCAAAAATCATTGGCTGAGTTTATTGCCTCTGACCTTAATGATGGCTGGTGGTGTTGGGAATTTCATCGACCGTCTCCGCCTGGGTTATGTCATCGATATGGTGCATTTGGATTTTATGGATTTTGCTATTTTTAATGTGGCAGATAGTTACTTAACCGTCGGTGTCGTCCTCATGTTTGTTGCGCTCTGGTGGGAAGACCATCTAGAGAAACAGAAGCAATAGTCGCCTATCTATACAAAAAGTTATTGGTTGGGAGTTAGTCATCTGAGCTGTTGGCTGTCAAATCTACCAGTCATAGAGGATACCCAATAATCGACTGGATTGGCTGTTATCATTGTTTGACTGTCTAGCGCTTTGCGCTGAGCTAACGACAACGTCCAACTGGTCTGGAGATTTATCCTGATATCTATTTGGAGTGTCCGATGCCTTATTACACATTACTAAGGTCCTTTGGAGGTTACCGTATGGTGTCACTAAAATTCATCCGTCGTTTACTGATTGTCTATGTTTTCTTCTTGACTTGGGGGATTCTCTTCAAATTTGGAGCGCCTGCCATATTCCTCAGTTACCGCTACATTAACTGGGTGCCCTTTGCCGAACCGCTGATCATCAATGGTCAGGTGGTTTGGCTGGAGGTGGCTTTTAACTTAGTCGCTTTTATTCCCTTTGGTCTCTTACTCAAACTAACTAAGCCCCGCTGGGCAGTTACAAAAGTCGTGGCTCTAGGTTTTCTGTTGAGCCTCAGCTATGAAGCCCTTCAGTGGCTCCTTACTATCGGCATGAGCGATGTCACTGACCTTCTCATGAACACCGCAGGCGTCGCTGTTGGCAGCCTGCTTGCTATTTTCCTAGAAAGAACCTTATGCAAAAAGAACTAACCATTATAGACGGCGGTAGCCGCCTGGACAAGGCTTTGGCCGACTTAACCGACCTCTCCCGTAGCTTCGCCAACGATGAGATTAAGGCGGGGCGGGTTTTGGTTAATGGCAGAGCTGCCAAGGCCAAGTACGCTGTTAAAGCAGGTGATGTCATCACCTACACGCTGCCTCAGGAAGAGGTTGTGGACTACTTGCCAGAGGATTTACCTCTAGAGATTATCTACCAAGATGACCAAGTGGCGGTTGTTAACAAGCCGCAAGGCATGGTGGTACACCCATCGGCAGGTCACGTGACAGGAACGCTGGTCAATGCCCTGCTCTACCACATCAAGGACTTGTCTAGCATTAACGGTGTTGTGCGACCGGGCATTGTCCATCGGATTGACAAGGGCACATCAGGTTTGCTCATGATTGCTAAGACTGATGCTGCCCATCAGGCTCTAGCTGAGGAGCTCAAAGACAAGAAATCCCTGAGAAAGTATCTGGCCATTGTCCATGGCAACCTGCCGACCGACCGCGGGGTCATCGAAGCCCCTATTGGTCGAAGTGACAAGGACCGAAAAAAACAAGCCGTAACGGCTAAAGGCAAGCCTGCCCTGACCCGTTTTCAAGTCTTGGAGTGGTTTGGGGATTACAGCTTGGTCGAGCTGACCTTGGAAACGGGACGAACTCACCAGATTCGTGTCCATATGGCCTACATCGGTCACCCTGTGGCTGGCGACCCTGCCTACGGTCCTAAGAAAACCTTAGCTGGTCAGGGACAGTTTTTACATGCTGAGAAACTGGGCTTTACCCATCCGACGTCAGGTGAGGAGATGGTCTTTACGGCTCCTGCGCCAGCTATTTTCCAAGAAACCCTAGAAAAACTAAGGAGAGGCTAAGATGAAAAGTAAAGAAATCGTTGATGGCGTAACCATGCAGCGGGCTATCACGCGGATGACCTATGAGATTATCGAGCGCAACAAGGAGCTGGATAAGGTGGTGCTGGCTGGGATTAAGACCCGAGGTGTTCATATCGCGAGACGAATGCAGGAGCGGATTTTGAGCCTGGAAGGGTTGGAGCTGCCAGTGATTGAGTTGGATACCAAGCCGTTTAGGGACGATATCAAGGTGACAGAGGATAGTAGCGTGGTGTCCGTCGATGTGACGGCTCGCGATGTGATTTTGGTTGACGATGTGCTCTACACTGGGCGGACGATTCGGGCGGCCATCGATAAGCTAGTCAGTCTAGGGCGACCTGCCCGTGTTGGCTTAGCAGTCTTGGTTGATCGTGGTCATCGGGAATTGCCCATTCGGGCGGATTATGTGGGTAAGAACCTGCCGACATCAAGCACCGAAGCAGTCTTGGTTGAGATGATTGAGACAGACGGCAAGGATGGGATCAGCATCATAGGAGATTAAGTTGTTAGTGGGTTGATTAGAGAAACAAGTCGAAGGCTTGTTTCTTTTGGCTCTTTGTCAACTGTAGTGGGTTGACCCACTTAACACCGAGAGAGGACAGTTCTTGTCTTCTCTCGTTTTA
>NZ_JBGTZA010000050.1:0-8951 GCF_041807805.1 Streptococcus sp. E29BA | reverse complement strand
CAATTTGTTGCTTAAAGTCATCACTAAATTGACGACGGATTTTTCTAGACATAGAGTTCTCCTGTTTTCTTTAGTGTTTGACAACCTAATGCTAGTCGACTTTAGAGGGTGTTCTGTGGTATCAATGTCTTGACGGGTGAAAAAAATCGCCTATATCAACTGCTTGAGAATTGACAAGGTAGCCTTCAAAAATCCGATAGGGTTCATCCTAACTGTTGATGTCAACTGCAAGCATGATGATCTCTATTGAACCAGCCTCTTTTTCCAGTTCAAGGTGTTTCCAAAAAACAGAGACAGCTCCTTTCTCGAGTTTGGTAGGAAATGATGCAAGGTAGGTTTTACCTTCAAACCAAGGGTAGCTAGAATAAATTTCAACGGTTACTTGCTGGTCATTTTGGAAAAGATCAAAGGTATAATGGGTCGAAGCTGGAGGTTTTAATGGAGTGTTTTGCATCAAAAGGATGGAGTCTCTTAACAGTCCTAGTAATTGTTGCTGTGTTCAAAATAGAAATCACTATGATAGGTATGACTAGAGCGAGGAAAACTCTTTTCTCAAGATACTTGCTTCCATGGATTGTAGTACTGGCATTAAAGATTGGACGAACGGTTGAGGACTATAGAGGGTAATATGGCGGATTAGAGGTTATCGATGATATATCGGACAAAGTGATTCCAGATAATCTTTAGAAGGTTAGTCCTTGAGACCTCACTTTCAGCGATGAGGGGCATACTTGGTAAGTCTGCAAGATACCCTTTTCCAACTAGTTTTTTATCATCAAAGACCACTTGTCCGACCACTTGTCTCTCTTTGATGGGGGCGTAGTTTGTTTTATCGGGAAAGACAGCCTTTAACTGAACGTTGTCAACAGTGTCTGGAGTTGTGACGACATAAAAATCATCTTGCGTAACGGCAGAAACCTTATCCACGACACCGTCTAAGACAGGTGCAAGCGTGTCTTTATAGCTAGTGCTGGCTGGCAAAACCTTTTGCAAATGGAACTGCTCAGCAATTTGATTCAAAAAATCATGAGCAACCAGGAAGCGCTTATCGCTATCCTCACGACCACCATCAACGTCCAAAAAGATGCTCAGAACCTGCATGCGGTTTTCGTAGGAGAGACTAATCAGACCAGACCCTGCGTCTGTCGATGTTCCTGTTATTAGACCGTAAGTGTCAAGGCGAGCATAAGGCATATTTTCCAGCAGGTAGTTGTAAGTCGGAATCGGTTCGCCGCCAAAATTACCCTGAGTGGCTTCAGATAGTTCTAAGACCTCTGGGAAATCATTGATGAGACGATAGCTGATGATGGCTAGATCTCGAGCAGACAGCTGATTTTCAGCGTCTTCGGGACTGTTTTCTAAACGGTAGTCTCCCAGATAACGGTTGTTTACCCCTGAGGCATTGACCAATGAGTGTTTCTTAATGCCCCAGTTATCCAAGAGGCGTCGCATTTCCTCAACAGCTTCTTGCTCACTGCCTGCGATATGCTCAGCCAGAGCAACAGAGGCAGAGCTTGAGGCAGAGATGAGGCTAGCTTTGGTAAGATCTTTCACGCTGTACTGCGGATGGGCAAAGGTGACATTTGGGATATCTGGCTCTTGGGTTAATTGCAGAGCATAGTCACTGATGGTCACCCTATCGTCCCAGTTGATTCGCTTTGCCTTAACGGCATCATAAACGAGGTAGAGAGTTAACAAGCGACTAAGATTACCGACAGGGACTTTTTGATCAGCGTTCTTTTCGTAGAGGATTTTTCCTGTGCGAACCTCAACTGCCATTCCAGCCTTTGCTGGAAGTTCAATGGTTGAGGCAAAGGCTAGGGGCGGTATGACTAGGCTAACGAGTAGAGCTAAACCAACCAAATATTTTTTCATTGCGCAGGCTCCTTGTGTGCGATGTTTTCTCTATTATAACACATCTCGAAGAAATAAGAATTCGGTAGGTATATCTTCTATACCGCACAAAACCATGTGACATTACCTGACATAAAAGGTGCTAAAACTGCCAAAAAATCGGAAAAAAGTTAAAAAAAGCTCAAAAGAAATGCGAAATTTTCAGAATAATCACTTGCATTAAGATTTTTTTATGGTATAATGTAGAACATAAACCCAAAACTTGGCTGTTTATAAAAAGAAAAAATTGAGGTAAATCCTATGAAGAAAAGCAGAATTCTTGCCCTTGGTGGTGTGACTTTGTTATCTGCGGCTGTTTTGGCAGCTTGTGGTAATGGTTCATCAAGTAGCTCATCAGCTCCAACAACCTATACTTACGCTTATACTAGTGACCCTGAGTCATTGAACTATCTTTTGGTAAACAAGAGCACAACTGGTGATATTATCGGTAACGTTGTAGACGGTCTCTTGGAAAACGATGAGTACGGTAACTTTGTGCCATCACTTGCAGAAGACTGGACAGTCTCTCAAGATGGATTGACCTATACTTACACCCTTCGTGATGATGCTAAGTGGTTTACCGTTGAAGGTGAAGAGTATGCTAATGTAACTGCTGAAGACTTTGTCACTGGTTTGAAATATGCTGCTGATCATTCAGGTGACGCAGAAGCTCTCTACCTTGTTCAAAACTCTATCGCAGGATTGGATGCCTACGTTAAAGGTGAAACAAAAGACTTCTCAACTGTTGGCATCAAAGCCATTGATGAGAAAACTGTTCAATACACTTTGACACAGCCAGAGCCTTACTGGAACTCTAAATTGACCACGGGTATTCTCTTCCCAGTTAATGCAGAATTCTTGGAAAGTAAAGGCGACGACTTCGGTTCAGCTGATCCAAGCAGCATCCTCTACAGCGGACCATACTTGATTTCTGCAATGACAGCTAAGTCATCACTTGAGTACACGAAAAACCCTAACTATTGGGATGCTGATAAAGTAGCTATCGAAAACATCAAGTTGACTTACACTGATGGTTCAGATATATCAACCTTTATTGATCAATTTGAAAAAGGTGTCTTCACAGCTTCTACTATTTTGCCAAATGCTTCTAACTACTCTTCAGTAAAAGAAAAGTTTGCAGACAACATTATCTACGGCCAGCAAAATGGTACTGTCTTCTACGGAGCCATCAACGTTAACCGTACCAGCTACAAGCACACTGCAAAAACAACTGACGCAGAGAAAGAATCTACCAAGAAAGCTCTCTTGAACAAAGACTTCCGTCAAGCTCTTAACTTTGCAATCAGCCGTGCCAACTACCACGCTCAAGCAGCTGGTGAAGATGCCAAAACTAAAGGTATCCGTAACATGTTGACTGCCCCAACTTTTGTAAACGTTGGTGAGCAAACCTACGGTGATGTCTTCACAGAAAAAATGGCAGCTATTGGTTCAGAGTGGAAAGACATTGACTTCTCCGACGCTCAAGACGGTCTTTATAACCCAGAAAAAGCAAAAGCTGAGTTTGACAAAGCTAAGAAAGAATTGGAAGCTCAAGGGGTAACTTTCCCAATCCGTATCGATATCCCTGCTCTTCAAACATCTGATTTGATGATGAGCCGTGTTGGATCTATCAAAGAGTCAATCGAGTCAGCGCTTGGTGCTGAGAATGTCCAAATCGACATCTTGCCAATGGACGAAGATCCGTTGTATGCAGCAACCTACCATGCAGAAAATGCCTCACAAGAAGACTATGATATCTCAACTGTATCTGGTTGGGGCCCTGACTTCCAAGACCCATCTACTTACCTTGATATCTTTAACCCAGCAAGCGGAGATACCCTCAAGATTATCGGTATTGATGCTGGCTCAAACCCAGAAATCGTGAAAACACTAGGTCTTGAGAAATTGAACCAACAGTTGACTGATGCGGCAAAAGAAACATCTGATGTGGCAGTGCGTTACAGCAAATATGCAGAAGCAGAAGCTACCCTTGCTGATGCCTCAGTGCTCTTGCCGATTATCTCAGCTGGTGGTCGTCCTTCTGTGACTAAAGCTGTACCTTATACTAGTTCATTCTCATGGACAGGTATCAAAGGTTCAGTATCATACAAATACCTGAAATTGCAAGAGAATGCAGTGACAGTAAAAGAATACGAAGCGGCTCGTGAGAAATGGTTGAAAGAGAAAGCAGAATCAAATGCGAAAGCTCAAGAAGACCTCGCGAAACACGTTAAATAAGAAGAAACTTTAACCCTAAAGAACTTCCGCTAATCACCTAGAGGAAGTTCTTTTGGGATTTGGAGGATAGCATGAAGAAATATATTTTCAGTCGATTATTGAGATCTTTGGTCTCCTTATTTGCCATCACCACATTGACTTATGTGTTGATTTTCACGATGGTGCCTAGGACAAAGATTTTTAATAATGACCCAAACTACACCAAAATGGCTGCCCAGCCTGATAAAAAGGTCAACTATGAAAATGGTGTTTACGAGAGAATGGGTTACATCAACTATTGGACATCAAAAGAGTTGTTGGACAAAGCAAACGATTTTGATCCATCAGTCACTGGTGAAGTGAATGACACCAATAAAAAAATTTATGAGGATTACATTGCTTCTCTTGGCAATGGCTGGACTCTTCACCAGTTTCCAGAGAGCGGGGCATTTTATGCCACACGTGAAATCTCCATGTTTTCACGTGTCCTCAACTTCTTCACCAATTTAATCGAAATTGATCATCCATGGCGTATTAAAGATGCCAAAAATCCTGATTTAGAACGTTATTTGCGTTTTGAAAATGACCCATCAGCTGGTTTTGCCTTGGTTGGTTCAGGAACTAAGCACAAGTATCTGTTGTATTTTAATGGACAGTTCCCGTTTATTCATCAGAATTTTGTCAACTTAAACCTTGGTGTATCTTATCCAACCTTCAGCAAGGTTCCTGTTCTTCAAATTATTACTCAAACCCAAGGGAAAAAGCTCTTAAAAGAGGTGACTTTCCCAAATGGGACGAAGCGATCTAGCTCCATTGACATCTATAGCCGGACTTATCAGACACCAAGTAGTGTAGATAGGAAAACGGCTGCTCTATTTGGTGAGGGTGATGCCTACACCAAAACTCAAAACTTGCAGACTGACCCATCAATGATTGCCAACTCTGCGCTCATTGGGATATTTGGCGTGATGATTTCTTACCTGATTGCATTACCCTTAGGTTATTTCATGGCTCAGCACTCTGGGAAGTTGTTTGACTCGATTTCATCTGGGACATTGACCTTCCTCATTGCTATCCCATCTATTGCATTCATCTACGTTTTCCGTTTCTTGGGTTCTTTGACAGGTCTTCCTGATTTGTTCCCAACTTATGGGGCACAAGATATTCGTTCTTATATCTTACCTGCTTTGGTTCTAGGTTTCTTGGGCTCGCTCAGTCTAGGGTTATGGACACGTCGTTATCTGGTTGACCAAAAACTGAGCGATTACGTTCGTTTTGCGCGTGCTAAAGGTCTCAATGAGAAAGAAATCATGACACGACACATTTTCAAAAATGCGATGGTTCCGATTGTTGCGGGTATTCCAGGTGCTATTTTGGGTGTTATCGTGGGTGCAACCTTTACGGAAACCGTATTTGCTTTCCCTGGTATGGGTAAAATGCTCATTGATGCCATCAAAGCAAACAATATCAACATGGTTGTTGGGTTGAACTTTATCTTCTCAGCCCTGTCCATTTTAGCTGTATTTTTGGGTGACTTACTCATGACAGTTCTTGACCCACGTATCAAATTATCAACTAAAGGAGGAGGCAAATAATGTCAACGATTAATCAATCAAAATTTCAATTTGTTCAGCGTGATGATTTTGCCTCTGAGGTTATTGATACGCCGAGCTATTCCTACTGGCAGTCTGTTTTCCGTCAATTTTGGAAAAAACGCTCTAGTATTGTGATGGTGAGCATTTTAACACTCATCCTTCTCATCAGTTTCTTATACCCTTTGTTTTCAGATTATGATTACAATGATGTCAGCAAAATCAATGATTTCTCCAGACGTTTTATCTGGCCTAATGGCGAGTTCTGGTTCGGTACGGATAAAAATGGTCACTCGCTCTTTGATGCTGTTTGGTTTGGTGCAAGAAATTCCATCCTCATTTCAATCATTGCAACGACGATTAACCTCGTTATTGGTGTTATTGTTGGTGGTATTTGGGGTGTGTCAAAAGGTTTTGACCGTGTGATGATTGAAATCTACAACGTTATTTCAAACATCCCAAGCTTCTTGATTGTCATTGTCTTGAGTTATGCGCTGGGAACAGGTTTCTGGAACCTTATCTTTGCCATGACCATGACTGGTTGGATGGGCGTGGCCTACAGTATCCGTGTGCAAGTGATGCGCTACCGTGATTTGGAATACAACTTAGCCAGTCAAACGCTTGGAACGCCGACTGTCAAGATGGTTATCAAAAACATCTTGCCACAGTTAATCTCAGTGATTGTGACCCAGTTGTCGCAAATGTTGCCGGGTTATATTTCTTATGAAGCTTTCTTGTCAGCTTTCCAAATTGGACTTCCAATCACAGTACCAAGTTTAGGACGCTTGATTTCAAACTACTCAGTTAACGTCACCACAAACTGGTATTTATTCTGGATTCCTCTGACTATTTTGGTGTTAGTGTCTATTTCACTCTACCTGAGCGGTCAGAACCTTGCAGATGCTAGTGACCCACGTTCACATAGATAGGAGTTTATATGACAGAACAAAAAAATGTAATATTAACTGCCAAAGATGTGGTGGTGGAATTTGATGTCCGTGACCGCGTGTTGACGGCCATTCGCGGCGTGTCTGTCGATGTGACAGAAGGTGAGGTGTTGGCACTTGTTGGTGAATCTGGCTCTGGAAAATCTGTACTCACGCGAGTGTTCACCGGTATGTTAGAGTCAAACGGTCGAGTGGCTAGCGGTAGCGTGATGTACCGTGGTCAAGAGTTAACTGAACTGAAGACCAATGACGATTGGCAGGCTATCCGTGGTGCAAAAATTGCAACCATTTTCCAAGACCCGATGACCAGCCTTAACCCGATTTTGACGATTGGTAAGCAAATCACAGAAGTGATTATCAAGCACCAAGGGGTTTCGCCAACCGAAGCTAAGGCTATGGCTATTGACTACATGGTCAAGGTTGGTATCCCTGATCCTGGACGTCGCTTTGATGAGTACCCATTCCAGTATTCTGGAGGAATGCGTCAGCGGATCGTTATTGCTATTGCCTTGGCTTGTAAACCAGATATTCTTATCTGTGATGAGCCGACAACGGCGCTTGATGTGACCATTCAAGCTCAGATTATTGCTCTTCTGAAAACCTTGCAACGTGAGTATAACTTTACCACCATCTTTATCACCCATGACCTTGGTGTGGTGGCGTCGATTGCTGACAAGGTAGCGGTGATGTATGCTGGGGAAATCATCGAGTTTGGTACGGTTGAGGAGATTTTCTATGATCCACGTCACCCGTACACTTGGAGCTTATTGTCTAGCTTGCCACAGCTGGGTGCTGCTGGCGAAGAGTTGTTCTCTATTCCGGGAACACCGCCGTCTCTTTATGCGCAATTGAAAGGTGATGCCTTTGCTCTTCGCTCTGCCTATGCGATGCAGATTGATTTTGAAGAGCACCCACCGGCTTTCCAAGTCACGGATACTCATTGGGCTAAGACATGGCTCTTGCATCCAGATGCACCTAAGGTTGAGAAACCAGCCATTATTCAAAACTTGCATGACAAAATCAGCGCCAAACTGGCTGGAAAGGGGTAGGAAATGACTGAAAAATTAGTTGAAATCAAAGACTTAGAAATTTCCTTTGGCGAGGGCAAAAAGAAATTTGTTGCCGTTAAGAACGCCAACTTCTTTATCAACAAAGGTGAAACCTTCTCTCTTGTTGGCGAATCTGGTTCAGGCAAGACAACTATTGGTCGAGCCATTATTGGCTTAAATGATACCAGCAAGGGCGACATTGTATTCAACGGGGATAAGATTAACGGGAAATTGCCTGCGGATAAGCGTCGTGAGGTCATTCGTAAAATTCAGATGATCTTCCAAGACCCTGCGGCTAGTCTTAACGACCGTGCGACTGTCGATTACATCATTTCTGAAGGTCTTTACAACTTTAACCTCTTCGAAAATGAAGAGGATCGCAAGAACAAAGTGCGTGAGATGATTACGGCAGTTGGTCTCTTGCCTGAGCATTTAACTCGCTATCCTCATGAGTTCTCAGGTGGACAACGCCAGCGGATTGGTATCGCACGCGCCTTGGTCATGCACCCTGAGTTGGTTATCGCTGATGAGCCGATTTCAGCCCTTGATGTGTCTGTCCGTGCTCAGGTGCTTAACCTCCTCAAGAAGTTGCAAAACGAGCTCGGTTTGACCTATCTCTTTGTTGCCCATGACCTGTCTGTGGTGCGCTTTATATCAGACCGTATCGCGGTTATCCACAAAGGGGTTATCGTTGAGGTGGCGGAGACAGAAGAGCTGTTCAATAACCCAATCCATCCCTACACTCAGTCACTCTTGTCTGCTGTGCCGATTCCAGATCCAATCTTGGAACGCCAGAAGGAGTTGATTGTCTACGATCCAGATATGCATGACTATTCGGTTGATAAGCCTGAAATGGTAGAAATTAAGCCAGGTCACTATGTCTGGGGGAACAAGGCAGAGATTGCAGATTATCGCCGCAAGCACCTCTGATTTTTAAATAACCTAAAATAAAAAAACCACCCGAAGGATAGAGGACATCTATCAAATCGGGTGGTTTTTTCTGTGGCATTAACAGACGAGGGCACAACTAGGGTTGGCATGATGTCATGCTGCTGCCTCTAGTTTTATGGGAAGGGGTTCAAGGTGCTTCAGACTGGACTTAGAAAACGCATCGTGTCAGATATTTGCTTGCCTGACATGATGCGTTTTGATGGTTTTGAAGGAATTACCCCGCTCTTTTGTGGCTCTATAATTTCTGTAGTGGGTAAATCCACCATGGAGATTATAGAGCCTTTTGAGTGTAGAAAAAAAGT
>NZ_JBGTZA010000049.1:0-9476 GCF_041807805.1 Streptococcus sp. E29BA | reverse complement strand
TTGGCTTACAGAACAGCTTTTGAAGCACTATTGAAGGAATTGTGATAAGTGTTGCACTTATTCTTGCAATTTATCTTATAATAAACAGAGAGTGAGACGGAAATCGGTAATTCGTAAGAATGCGATTTTTCCTCACCTTTTAATTTCCTAAGTTTGAGCTGAGACGGGCTCTTCCAGAACCGTTTTCGAGGCTGATAAATGTCTAGTTTATCTTTATAAGTTAACGCCATAAGAAAGGCACCCAAAAAAGTTAGATTTTTCCGTCCAACTTTTGGGGTGCAGTTCACTTTTGTCCCAGCCTCTATTTTTATTACTTGGTTTTTGTCACTTTTAGAATCTCAACATCATAACTGCATGTAGGGGCGAGAATCGTTGCGGTATCGCCTGAACGCTTACCGATAATAGCTTGTGCAAATGGACTCTCATTAGAAATTCTACCCGCCAAAACATCAGCTGCTGCTGAACCAACAATAGAATAAGTTTCTTTTATCTTACTTCCAATTTCTCTGATAACAACCGTTTTTCCTATAGCTACTTCATCTTTTGCAATAGAATCACTATCAATGATAACTGCAAAACGAATCTGGGTCTCAAGCATAGAGATTTGCCCTTCGACAAAGGCTTGCTCATCTTTTGCTGCATCATATTCACTGTTTTCGGAAAGGTCACCATAAGAACGAGCGATTTTCAAACGCTCAACAACTTCTGGACGACGGACAAGGATCAGCTCCTCTAGTTCTTTTTCTAGCTGTTCTTTTTCAGCTAAGGTCATCGGATATGTTTTTTCAGCCATAACTTTCACTTTCTATATCAACACCAAACTTGACGTGCGAACACATCAAGTTTGTTACTTTTATTACGGTAATTTACTGTTAACGTATTTTTCAACGTTAGCTTCATGGTCTTCAAAGGTTTCTGCATAGTAAACCTTGCCAGTTGTCACGTCAGCCACAAAATAGAGGTAATCGGTTTGAGCGGGCATGATAGTCGCTTGGATGGCTTTCAAACTCGGGCTATCCACTGCACCTGGCATTAGGCCAACATTAGCATAAATGTTGTATGGGGAGTCAATCGCCGTATCAATGGCTGTATCCTCAGCTAAGGTTGTCTTATCACCTAGCTTATCCATTGCATACAAGATGGCAATATTACTCTGTAACGGCATATCAATGGCCAAACGATTGTAGAAAACACTAGCAATCTTCTGACGATCATCATCTGAAGAGCCTTCTTTTTCAACCAGCGATGCTAGGGTCAGAACCTCATTAACTGTCATACCTTTCTCAGCAATGGTTGCATAATGAGGAGCCAAATTATTATCCATAGCTGCCAGCATCTCATCTAAGAGTCCTTCTAATGTCGTTGTCTCATAATAAGAGTAGGTTGCTGGGAAGAGGTAACCTTCTAATTGGAATTTCACTAATGAGGCATCTGGTAGGCTACCCAGAAGATTTGGGTATTTCTCAACCATTCGAGCGATGACCTCTGGATTTTGAACGAGGGCAAGGAAGTCTTCTTCTGAGAATGGTGACTTATCTGTTTTATCATCTGTTGCGCCGTTTAGAGCAACAGCTTTAGCAATTTGGGTCAATGTATAGCCTTCTGGAATGACAATTTTTCCAAGTGCTGGTAAAACTGGCTCTGGTGTTCCCCCTTCTTGGAGTAATTTTGAAATATCATCAAGTGACATGCTCTTTTGAAGGTTGTAATAGCCACTTTGGAAGTTTGAATAGTTTTTGAACTTTGTATAGTAATTAAAAATTGTACTACTTTTAATCAAACCATTTTCTTCCAAAATTTGACCAATTTGACGGTTGCTAGATCCTGATGGAATCTCCACTTGCACGTAATCAGTTGCTGTCTTATCCAATGGTCCTACAGCACTAGACACATAGCGGTACCCAAAGAAAGCTGTCACCAGGAGCAAGACAACAATCGTTGTTCCCAAAATCAGTGAAATTTTCTTTGCCAGAGAACTATTTTTCTGACGTTTCTGTTGTCTAAAAGCATCATCCGCAACAATATAGTCCTCGTAATCGTCATCAACTGGATTATCAGCAAAGAGATCCTGATCAAAAGGAAGGACTTCCGGACGATGGTCAGTTTCTTCTGCAACTGGCTCTAAACCACTCAAACTAGCTTGTTCGATGATGACGGTATCGCCAAAGTCATTAAATGTGGTTTCTCGGAGAGATTCCAAATCAATCGGAGCTGTCTCAGAGAAATCTGGAATGGCCGTCTCTGATAGACTATCATAGCGCTCTAACTCACGTCGAATAACTTCGCGTTCAGCTTCAAGAACATCTTCTTCAGGAGACAATTGTTCGATTGGTTCATCAGGCATAGCCTTATCTTGGTCAACTAATGGCTCAGTCTCCAATGTAGCATCTTGCTCATGACAAGCCAACTCAGCCTCCAAAGCAGCTTCCTGACGAGCTTTCTCTTCCTGAGCTAATCGTTCTTCACGCTGACGAGACGCTTGGCGCAAGTCCTCTAGAATTTTTTCCTTGAATGTTTTATCGTGAGTGGCATTTGGACGGTCGTCATCATTAAAGATATCGGTCACGGCAGAACCTCCTTGTGTTTATCATCATACTATTATAACTGAATTAACTATAAATTTCAAGTTATCGCTTACTTTATTGGTTATTTCGTGTTAGATTAGATAATAACTGTTCAAAAGATTGCTCGTAGGACTGAATATCACCAGCTCCCATAAAGACATAGACGGCATTTTGATGATCTAACAAAGGTGAAACGTTTTCGACAGTAATGACACTAGCAGGTTTGGTGATGCGATTAGCCAAATCCTCAACCTTGACCTCACCCTTATCCACTTCGCGAGCCGAGCCATAAATCTGAGCCAGATAAACACTATCCGCTTCATTCAATGCTATGGCAAAATCATCTAGGAGTGCGATGGTTCGAGTGAAGGTATGCGGTTGAAAAACAGCAACAATTTCTTTTTCTGGGTATTTCTGACGTGCAGCATCAAGGGTTGCAATAATCTCTGTCGGGTGATGGGCAAAATCATCGATAATCACTGTGTCATCGATTCGTTTCTCAGTAAAGCGACGTTTGACGCCAGCAAAGGTACGGATATGCTCACGCACCAACTCCATACTAAACCCTGCAATATAGAGATTACCAATAACCGCAAGAGCGTTTAAAATGTTATGGCTACCATAAGCAGGCATGTGGAAGATACCTAAGTCCTCACCGCGATAGAGCACTCGAAAGTCTGATCCTTCTGTTGTCCGCAAAATATCGACAGCTTGGAAATCATCCGCTGGCTCAAAACCGTAATAATAAATCGGTGCGGCTGCTTCTATTTGTCTGAGATACTTATCACCACCGTAGAGAAACAGTCCCTCGCTGACCTGTTTAGCATAGTCGTTAAACGCGTTAAACACGTCGTCAACACTGGTGAAATAATCAGGATGGTCAAAATCTATATTAGTAATAATCGAATAGGCGGGATAATAAGGCGCAAAATGCCTTTCATACTCATCAGATTCAAACACAAAATAAGAACTTTGATCAGAACCACGACCTGTTCCATCACCAATCAAATAACTGGTATCTGTGATATGGCGCATCACATGGGCTAGAAGACCCGTTGTTGAGGTTTTGCCATGAGCACCTGCCACACCAAAACTGGTAAACTGAGTCATGAGATCGCCTAAGAATTCATGGTAACGTTGAAATGGAATGCCCTGTTCCAAGGCATAAGCTACTTCAATATTGTTATCTGGCCTAAAAGCATTTCCTGCAATGAGCGTCACATCGGGCTGAATATTATCTGTCGAAAAGGGCAAAATCTTAACGCCAGCCAATTCAAGGTCACGCTGGGTAAAGTAATACTGATCAACATCACTTCCTTGCACATCATGCCCCATCTGATGCAACATCAGTGCTAGAGCGCTCATTCCTGAGCCCTTAATCCCAATAAAATGATAAGTTTTTGTCATTTAATTCTCCTCAGTTTTGTCCTTCAAGACGGGACAGGTTTAGTTCTTGGGCCACACGTTGTTCCTTTTGACGTTGAATGGCATCCTGATTGTAGATTTGACTCCGTTTCAAGAAGTCATAATTGTTCTTTTTAGGCTCTTTTGCTGAAGCATTAACAGGTTCTTGGTAGAGTTGTGGTAACTCTGCTAAGATGTAGGCATCTTGTCTAAGGGCTTTAGCATAGTCGCCCCAGCCCTTTATGGGTTTGTTAGTAGCAACTCGCGCTTGTGAGCGAGAGGACACTGGCTCTTTTGATTTTGGAATAATGGGCATTTCACGTGTCAGCAGGGCTTGTCGCTTTTTCTTAAGGTCTGCTCGTGCTTCTTGACGCCCTTTTTCTGCCGGCTCAAAAACCGGCTGAGTAGTTGGAGGCGTGTCAGCTACTCCAGCAGGCTCACCAGCAGTTTCCACCTCGTCAGCATAAATTTTATCTTGATAGTTGCCTTTAATATTTGTAATCACATCCTCATTCTCATAAAGGGACATCACCCGAGCAAGCTTGATAACAGGCTCGTCATCAGCCACAAGAGGAAATAAGTGCCGTGGTCTAGTCATGCACTGGGCTCCTTTCATAAGCAAGGTCAGAGAGTGGAACAAAAATCGGTAATTCGTCAGAATTCGATGAGCCGTTGGCCCACCTCCGCACAGCTCAAACAGCCATCTTTAGGCTGTTTGAGGTTGTGGATAGAGCGATCAAGGCTCGCACAATCGTCAGGGCTGTTCAGCTGATAAAATCAGCGAATTAGAGCCCGCTCAACCACTGCGCCTTGCTTGAAAATTAAAAATCAATTGAGAAGTTAAGACTTTTGTCCCGGCCTCCTATCCTTCAACACCACATTATACCGTAAAATAGATTTTTTTTCAAAGACTACTTATTCCGAAATGCCTAAAATTTCCTTGATTTCAGCAAGTGTCAAACTAGATTTTGGCACATCACCGTCCAGAACATCTTTGATTAAATGGCGCTTGTTATCTTGCAGAGCCAGAATCTTTTCTTCGATGCTTCCTTTGGTAATCAGACGATAGACTTGAACAGGTTTATCTTGTCCCAGCCGATGTGCCCGCCCAATCGCTTGTAGTTCGACGGCAGGATTCCACCACAGATCAACAAGGATAACTGTGTCTGCACCAGTGAGGTTGAGACCAACACCACCAGCCTTTAATGACATCAGAAACACATCCCGACTGCCTTTATTAAATGCGGTCGTCATTTCTTGACGTTCCCTTGGTGGCGTTGACCCTGTCAGAATGTAGTTGTTCAGACCTAGTTCTTGTAATTGCTCTTCAATCAAGGTCAACATGCCTCTGAATTGGGAAAAGATTAAGACCCTATGTCCGTTATCTTTGAGTTGGACCAGTAAGTCTCTAAGCCCATCAAGCTTGCCACTACTTCCTTCGTAAGGCATGAACAACTGCGGCGTATTGCAGATTTGCCTCAACCGTGTAATTCCTGATAAAATCTCAATTTTATCTCTAGCAAATTCTGCCTGGCTGGTTTGAAGTACCCTCTGTTGCATGCGTTCCAGCTGTGCCAGATAAATGGTTTTCTGACCATCACTCATGTCGTTATGATAGGTGATTTCAGTCATATCTGGCAATTCAGGAAGAACCTCTTCTTTCCGACGACGTAGCAAAAACGGACGAATGATGCGTGCGACTGCCTGTGCAGACAGCTGATTAAATTGGGTCTTACTTGTAAATAAGCCAGGTAAAACAATCTGAAATATCGACCAGATTTCTAACAAGCGGTTTTCAATCGGTGTGCCAGACAGGGCAAAGCATCTCGAAACCGGAAAGTCTCTCAGGGCTTGCGCAATCTTGGTTTGACTATTTTTCAAGACCTGTGCTTCATCTAAAATCAAGTAGTCAAAATGATAGTCCTGATAGGTCAGCAAGTCCTGACGAAAACTATGATAGGAGGTCAACAGCACAGCATCCTGCTGTCTGATGCTGGCTTCTCTCTGAGCCTTAGTCCCCTGAACCACACTGACTGCTACCTCCGGCAAAAACTTGGCAAACTCTTCCTGCCAGTTATAAACCAAACTAGAAGGCGCTAAAATGAGTGCACGCTGACCAGCACACAGCTGTCTCGACAAGAAAGCAATGGTCTGCAAGGTCTTGCCAAGCCCCATGTCATCAGCTAAAACACCGCCAAAACCATAATGATCCAAAACAGACAGCCACTGCACGCCACGTTGCTGGTACCCTCGTAAGGTCGCAGAAATAGGAAGTTCTCCCAGCTCAAAAGTTTCAGGGTGCGAAAGATGAGTTGTCATGGATTGCAATTCATCAGAAAAATTAACCCTGTCATAACTGGACAAGGCATCTTTAAGTTGAAAACTAGCAAGGTTAGACACTTGAAACCGACTCTTATCGAGGTGCTTAGCCCGCAAATTTAACAACGTCTGTGAAATCCGCTTAACCTCATCGTCGAATACCACCACTTGACCCGAACGGCTAATAAAATAAGGCTCTTGCTCTTGAAGACTGATGACCGCCTGTTCAATATCAGTCGGGCTAAGGTCAGAAAAATCAAAATTGACCTCTAGCAAACCGCCAGCCCTCTCAAAAGCAATACGTGGTCTAACCACCTGCCACAAGGCCTCAACAGCTGGTGACAAGGTCACCTGCCCCAAGCAGCGCAACTGCGGTAGTTCTTGTTCAAAAAATTGATAAAGTTCAGCTTGTTTGGGCAGAGCTCGATAACTACTAAAAGTTGGCGCAAAGCCTAGCCTCACCAATGTTCTATCAATCTCTCGCTTCTTTTTAGGGTGACTAGTAAATGGCAGAGCCATAAACTCAGATTGTTCCTTGACTGTTAGATCATCATAGTGTAGAACAAGGTCTAGTCTCAGTTGATGATCCTCTTGAGTGATGATAAATTCTGGTTCAAAATCTTTAATAGCAAATGAGAGCGGTGCCTGGACAGGTCCCAAGGTTGAAAAATCAAATAAATGTTCTGCCAGTCGTCCTTGCTCGGTCAAATCCATAATCAAGGTTTTATGCCAGTCTGCTCCGATAGGTAAACTGCTAAGCGCCTTGAACAGGCGTTGCTGACTATCAGTTAAGGCGTAAAAAACACCCTCACGATAAAGATACTGTCCCTCAAATAGGGAAAGATCATAGCGTTCTTTGATGACTAGTCCTATATGATCAAGCTCTAACCTAACCTCGAATTGAAAGAGCTTATACTCAGCTGCCAAGGGCTTCAAGTTGGGTTGCGTTAACACTTGACCTGCTAAGAGGGTTAATGAAAAGGAAGATAGTTTCCCAAGTACCTCTAGCCCTTCTGCAAAAAATCCGCCTGGCAAAAAAAGATGGCGACCATAGGTTGGGAAGAACGTTGAACTGTCGCTAGAGGCCAGGCGATTTAAAAAGTGCAACACTTCTTGGCTGGCTGAATCAAACCAGCCCGTGCTTAGTTGCTCATAGTAATTCTTACCGATTTGGTAATGTTTTTGATCACGCACCAGACTGAGAAAAGCTGGAATATCACGAATCACATAGGAGCGCTGGTCGGGTAAGCGCTGAATTTTAATCGTCCATAGCAACTGCTGACCATAAGGTCGCTCTCCGATGACTGACAAGCAATACTTATTCTCTTCATGCGGAAGTTCCTCTAATTCATCTAAAAAACGACTGGCAAAAAGATACTCTGAACGGCTCTGCTGGACAGTCTCTTCAACTTTGGGTGTCGCTTCAGATAGTAGATGGTGTTTCACAAAATGCTCCGCACCTGCCAAATGAGCGCAATACCCTTTAGTCGCAAAGAAATCACAATTACAATGATTGAAGTAGTCATCATCAGCGTAAGTTACCTCAGCATCTCCCACCATCAGTTGATGGCTTTGTTCATTACTATCCTGTAGCTGAACTTGACCAGTTTGATAAAGGGCGACCCCTTCTTGTCTGACCCAGCTTGGCATCAACTTTGCCATCTTGACCTCCAAAAACTTAATTATCTATTATATCACAAATACGACCATTTTATGGTAAACTAACCTTGATAAAAGATTTTTTTAAGGAGAGCAAGATGTAAAAGGTCAGATTACTTGTAGCAGGTCGGGTTCAGGAGATTGGGTTTCGTTATGCGACTCAGG
Organism: Streptococcus sp. E29BA; assembly: GCF_041807805.1. Lineage (NCBI taxonomy): Bacteria > Bacillati > Bacillota > Bacilli > Lactobacillales > Streptococcaceae > Streptococcus > Streptococcus sp. E29BA. The sequence continues at coordinate 1,365 of NZ_JBGTZA010000049.1, read as the reverse complement.
CGCTAGCCATGGAAATTGGCGGTATTTATGGACGGGTCTGGAATAATGACGATGGTACTGTCGAAATTCTCGCTCAGGCTGAAGAACATCACGAATTACAGCGATTTATTCATGGGATTAGAAATAATCCTTCACCCTTTGCTAAGGTGACTTATGTCGATGTCACACCTGTCGCTTTTTCAGATTACAGCGATTTTCGAGTGGTTAACTGAGTGTCCCTGTCACAAACTGACGAAATACTACCTAAACTGTTGAGAATTTTTTCAAAAAAAGGTAGAATGTTATGGTATCACAAAAAAGCAAAGGAATACATGATTTTGAAAAAACATCGACTCTTACTCTCAGGTTTAAGCCTGAGCCTACTTATGCTCCTAGCTGGGTGTGTCAACACTGTGAATGGCGTCCCTACTAAGGATGACCCGATTTGGAATTATCTCGTTGCCCCAATGGGTGAAGTAATTCGCTATTTCGCTGTTGATAAAGCACTCGGCTTTGGGATTGCGATTATCCTTGTGACCATCTTGGTGCGTGTCTTGATCATCTTGCCTCTTGGACTTTATCAGTCTTGGCAAGCCACTTATCAGGCTGAGAAACGTAACTACTTTAGCCATATTTTCGAACCACTAAATAAACGCCTACGAGAGGCTGAGACCAACGATGAAAAGTTGGCCATCCAGACCGAAATCATGGCGTTAAACAAAGAATATGGTCTTAGTCTCTTTGGCGGCATAGGATGCTTACCGATTCTGATTCAAATGCCATTCTTCTCTGCCCTCTTCTATGCTGCACGCTATACAGAAGGCATCAGTGGCACGAGTTTCCTCTGGTTCCGCTTGGATCAGCCAGACCTGATTTTGACCGCAATCATCGCCGCACTTTACCTTTTGCAAGCTCATCTGTCTCTAGCAACTGTTCCTGAAGAGCAAAAAGCTCAAATGAAAACAACCATGTACATGATGCCAATCATGATGGTCGGATTCGGTTTTACGTCTCCTGCTGGGGTCCTTCTCTACTGGTTAGTCGGTGGTGTGATTGCTATTTTCCAACAACTTCTGGTTACCTATATAATCAAGCCACGCCTAAGAGCTAAGGTCGAGGAAGAGTATCGCCTTAACCCACCGAAAGCCTATAAGCCGAAGACAGCAAAACCTGCTAAACCAGTTCATGACAGCAAAGAAGCTCCTAAAGCCATCATTGCTAACATCGATAATAAAAAACGTAATGCTGGTAAGCAAAAACGCCGCTCATAGTATCAAAAAACTGGATGTTTAGTCCAGTTTTTTCTATATTTTTTGGCTCTATAATTTCTGTAGTGGGTAAATCCACCATGGAGATTATAGAGCCTTTTGAGTGTAGAAAAAAAGT
>NZ_JBGTZA010000048.1:0-9544 GCF_041807805.1 Streptococcus sp. E29BA | reverse complement strand
TAAGGCTCGGTAGCTCAGTTGGTAGAGCAATGGATTGAAGCTCCATGTGTCGGCGGTTCGATTCCGTCTCGCGCCATTACAATTAAAAATCTCGGAGAGATAGCGAAGAGGCTAAACGCGGCGGACTGTAAATCCGCTCCTTCGGGTTCGGGGGTTCGAATCCCTCTCTCTCCATCCTTTTACGGGCATAGTTTAAAGGTAGAACTAAGGTCTCCAAAACCTTCAGTGTGGGTTCAATTCCTACTGCCCGTGTAAGCACCTATGGCGGGTGTGGCGAAGTGGTTAACGCACCAGATTGTGGCTCTGGCATTCGGGGGTTCGATTCCCCTCACTCGCCTATTTCTTATTGGGGTATAGCCAAGCGGTAAGGCAACGGACTTTGACTCCGTCACTCGTTGGTTCGAATCCAGCTACCCCAGTTCATCATTAAGCCGGCGTGGCGGAATTGGCAGACGCGCTGGACTCAAAATCCAGTGTCCTCACGGACGTGCCGGTTCGACCCCGGCCGCCGGTATAGCTTAATGTAGTTGAAAAGACAAGATTTCTAAGCCTTGTCTTTTGTTTTATCTTTTCTATTGCTCTTTTTCAAGTTGCCAAAAAATGGCTCTTTGTCAACTGTAGTGGGTTGACCCACTTAACACCGAGAGAGGACAGTTCTTGTCTTCTCTCGTTTTATGTTTATGTCAATGAAAATGCGAGTTCTATCTTTTCAAAATTTCTGACACCAAAGGCGTTGCGCTTAATAACCTTGATGATGTTGTTGGTTGCTTCAATCTTGGCGTTAGAGTAGGGCAGTTACAGGGCATTGACAATCTTGTCCCTGGCAATGTTGGCATTTTGGAGCAGGGTAATCAAGTTTAGCGATGACCTCTTTGTGACTCCCAGCCTCCACAACCTCCAAAATAGTGATATTAGGGTCTTTAATTCCGAGTAGGTTTGTGATAAAATTGAACTGTTCCATATGTGTCTTTCTAATGAGTTGTTTAAGCACTTTTCATTGTAGGTCATATGAAACTTTTTTTCTACACTCAAAAGGCTCTATAATCTCCATGGTGGATTTACCCACTACAGTCTTATAGAGCCACTTAACTTGTAAAGAGCTTTAATTTTTAGAAAAATACACATCATTTATGGTACAATAGAAGGAACAGAATAGCAAAGGAATGAAATATGTTACTTCAAAAACCAAAAGGAACCCAAGACATTTTATCTAAAGAAAGTGCTCGATGGCAGTATGTGGAAGGTTTGGTACGAGAGCTTTTTGCCCAGTACAATTACGCTGAAATCCGCACACCCATGTTTGAGCATTACGAGGTTATCAGTCGCTCCGTTGGGGATACGACCGACATCGTGACCAAGGAAATGTATGATTTCTATGACAAGGGCGATCGTCATATCACGCTTCGCCCAGAAGGGACAGCTCCTGTTGTCCGCTCGTATGTAGAAAACAAGCTCTTTGCCCCAGAAGTGCAAAAGCCCGTCAAACTTTACTATATGGGTCCCATGTTTCGCTATGAGCGGCCGCAGGCAGGACGACTTCGCCAGTTCCACCAGATTGGGGTAGAGGCCTTTGGTTCTAGCAATCCTGCTACCGATGTAGAAACCATCGCTATGGCCTATCATCTTTTTACTAAACTGGGCATTGCCAATGTCACCTTGCACCTGAATACACTGGGGACACCAGCTAGTCGGGCAGCCTATCGCCAAGCCCTGATTGACTACCTAACCCCCCTCAAAGACCAGCTGTCCAAGGATAGCCAGCGCCGTTTGGCAGAAAATCCTCTACGGGTACTGGACAGCAAGGAGAAAGAGGACAAGTTGGCTGTGGAAAAAGCGCCATCTATCCTAGACTATCTGGATGAGGATAGCCAGGCTCACTTTGATGCCGTTCGGGAAATGCTGGAAGCACTTGGCATCCCTTATGTCATTGATACCAAGATGGTACGAGGGCTTGATTACTACAACCATACTATTTTTGAATTTATCACCCCGCTGGAGGGCAATGAGTTGACTGTCTGTGCGGGTGGTCGTTACGATGGCTTGGTCGAGTATTTCGGTGGTCCTGCCACGCCAGCCTTTGGCTTTGGTCTTGGTATGGAGCGTCTGCTGCTGATTCTGGACAAGCAAGATTTGCTGCCTGATATGACGCCTCGCCTGGATGTTTATATCGCGGTGTTAGGGGCTGCGGCCAATAGCAAAGCTTTGGAGCTGGTACAGACCATTCGCAAGCAAGGCTTCTCAGCCGAGCGAGATGTCCTTGGCCGTAAGCTTAAGGCTCAGTTTAAATCAGCGGACAGCCTTGGTGCTAAGTTGATTTTGACCCTCGGAGACACAGAGGTTGACACAGAGGTTGTTACGATCAAGAATAACCAAAGCCGCCAGGAGATGCAGGTTACTTTTAACCAACTGCGAACAGATATGACTGGGATTTTAGACAAATTAAGCTAGGAGAAAGAGATGACCAAAAACCGATACAAATTCACTTTTGGGCAGAAAACCCTAACCTTAACCACTGATAAAGATAATCTTTATATGGAAGAGGTAGAGCGTCTTGCGAGGGAAAAATATGATGCCATCAAGTCAAAACTGCCAAAAGCAGATGACGAGACGCTTGCTCTGCTATTAGCCATCAACACCCTGTCTGTCCAGTTGGGTCGGGAGAAAGAGATGGCTGAGTTGGCTGCTGAATTGGATCGTTTACGCTATGCTTCTGAACAATCCACGAATCAAACTAGCTTATTTGAGGATAGCCAATGATAACTTTACTGATGATAATAGCCTTGGCTTGGCAGTTTTACCTGGGTTATAGCAGAGGTCTGGTCAAGCAAACCTACCTCTTAATAGCTCTGGTAGTATCAATACTTGTTGCGAAGACGTATTACAAGCCTCTAGCAGGGCTCTTAACTTTTTGGGTTCCCTATACACAGGCTGTCGAAGAAAAAGTGCTAACCTATTTTCCTCAGGTCAGCATCTTTGAAATGGACAAGGTGTTTTACGCAGGTACTGCTTTTTTAGCGTTGACACTAGCCAGCTATTTTGTCCTACGCTTACTAGCTGTTTTTCTTTATTTTTTTCCGCTTTGGAAGTTAGATACAACTCGATTTAATATGATTAGCGGTGCGTTATCTGTTTTTATGACTGTGGTGTTTTGGTCAATGGCTCTTCGTCTGTTTGCTACGGTACCGTTTGACCAAGTGCAGAGCCTGTTAACGAGCAATCCGATTATCTCTCTGCTGATCAATGTTCCTATTTTATCAGATGTATTGAATCAACTTTGGGTAGGGTGAGATGGTCTTCTGACGAAGCTTGGGTTCTAATCTGAGACAAATAAAATCTTGATAGTAAGTTGATATAACTGGATATGCATGTAGTATTATTGAAAGTTTTACCGTTAGAAAACCAGGTTGCTTTGATTAAACTGATAAGATTATATACACAAAAATCTATTAGTGATATACGACAGAATTTAGTAAGTGGTTTGCCTGTGTTGAGAGTTCCATACTCAGAATTGGAGGAACTTAAGAGATGACGAATTCTTATTGGTGAAATTTTAAGTTTGAATGCAGAAATTCAGCTATTCTTAGATACAGAAGAAGATGAAATCGATATTATGTTTCTAGATAATACAATAATTTCTCAAGAAGATACCATTAGTTTGACCAATAATGAGAATTAATGGCAATCAAAATAAAAAAATATTGTCACTTATAACCGTCAGTTTTTCAACTTTTTTGACTAGAGCCTTTAGATTTGTTTCCTGGATACAAATTTCCTAGATTTTTCACAGAAAAAGACGCTATACCAGCGCCTTTTTTGTATTTACCAATTACTTGCCTGAGACTTGATGACCTCACGTCATTTCGGAGAACAGCTATGGCTATTCAAAAAACCTTGGGGAACCAAGGTTTTTCATCACAAAATTATTTTTCAGTAATGCTGACAAACCTGGAAGAACTGTACCTTTCAAGAGTTCCATTGATGCACCACGACCGCGTCGCAACTATTTTCACTAACTCAAAAGGGTGGTTTAACCACCCTTTTGTTAATATTTCGATGTTGCTCTTTTTTCGACAAAATCAGGATTTTGTCGAGATAAACGAACTAAATCTTATTTTTCTGTCAAAGCAGAAAGACCTGGCAATACTTTACCTTTACCTACCCTGATGTTCTAACCTCACTCCGTATCGGAGAACATCTAGGGATGGCACTAGAAAAGAGCTGTTTACACATCTCTTTTCGTCGCGAATATGTGGTTACTTATTTTTCAGTCAATGCTGACAAACCTGGAAGAACTTTACCTTCCAAAAGCTCCATTGAGGCACCGCCGCCCGTACTAATCCATGAGAACTTATCTGCACGACCAAGGTTGATGGCTGCTGCTGCTGAGTCACCACCACCGATGATGGATTTCACTTCTGGTTGCTTCACGATAGCGTCCATGACACCGATGGTACCTGCTTGGAAGTCAGGGTTTTCAAAGACACCCATAGGACCGTTCCAAACGACTGTTTTCGCACCTTCAAGCTCAGCTTCAAACTTCGCAATAGACTTAGGACCGATGTCGAGTCCAAGGAAACCTTCTGAAACAGCTTCGCCTTCGGTGTCACGCACCACATCGTAACCTGCAAAGGCGTTGGCTTCTTTCGAGTCAACTGGCAAGATGAGTTTACCGTTGGCTTTTTCAAGAAGGGCCTTAGCAACATCAAGTTTGTCTTCTTCGACCAATGAGTTACCGATTTCAATGCCTTGTGCCTTGTAGAAGGTGTAGGTCATACCGCCACCGATAAGGACCTTGTCTGCTTTTTCTAGCAAGTTTTCAATCACGCCGATCTTGTCAGATACTTTTGAACCACCAAGGATTGCGACAAATGGACGAACTGGGCTTTCAACCGCTTCTTGGATGTAGGCAATTTCGTTTTCCAAGAGAAAGCCAGCAACAGCCTTTTCAACGTTAGCAGAAATACCAACGTTTGAAGCATGCGCACGGTGAGCTGTACCGAAAGCATCGTTTACAAAGATGCCATCACCAAGTGATGCCCAGTATTGACCAAGTTCAGGGTCGTTTTTAGATTCTTTCTTGCCGTCCACATCTTCAAAACGAGTATTTTCGACCAAGAGCACTTGACCATCTTCCAAAGCATTGATAGCTGCTTCCAAGGCTTCACCACGAGTAGCACCTGGGAAGATAACCTCTTGACCCAGTTTTTCACCAAGTGCCTTAGCAACTGGTGCCAATGATTTGCCTTCTTTGTCCGTTTCTTCTTTGACACGACCAAGGTGAGAGAAGAGGATGGCACGTCCGCCTTGCTCAAGGATATACTTGATAGTTGGAAGAGCGGCAGTGATACGGTTGTCATTTGTAATCACGCCATCTTTCAAAGGCACATTGAAGTCCACACGAACGAGGACTTTTTTGCCCTTAAGCTCAACATCTTTAACAGTTAATTTAGCCATTTTGGATAAACTCCTTAAATATTTTTTACCTCTCTAGTATAGCATATTCTGATATTTTTTTCTCAAAAATTTGTGAAAAACATCTTATTTTCTTCAATACCCGAAAGAAAAGTAGACTGACTTGCTCAGCTAGTGGACATAGATGAATGGCAAGAAACGATTGACCAAGAGAAATGTCAAAGCCTTAGGCTGAGGCAGCCTGAGTGCTATAGTTGTGACACTGGTTGATTTTTCGATGTTCAGCAGTATCTTACTTCTTAAGGCTATGGCTAAGGGAACTGGCATAAATGAACCAACAAATTGCCCCAAAAGTCACTAACAATAAAAGCACAAAAGAAAGTTGGATAGGAAAGAGCAGACTGAGTAGCAAGACTAGACCCGCTCTGACAAAGAGATAAGAGGTTTGTTTGCGGAGGACAAGGGACACTGCTGTTTGTTCTAGCTTTTTCTGCTGATGCGGCCCTTCTTTTGTACCGTAGTTGCCCACTAAGAGCCAGCCGATGGCGACGATGAGGACCGCTACTTTTCTCATGTCTATGTCCCAGCCAAGGTTGAAAAATAGCAGAGCGGTCTGCAAGATGGTGATCAGCAGAGCACTTCCCAACTTAAAAGCTCTGATGACAGGCTGCTCCCCGATGCCAAGACTGCCCAAGATGATAGACAGCACCAGATAGATACCTGCCAAAAGGAGCGGTTGCCCCAGTAAAATCCAGCTCTTATCGGTCACACCATTGACCTGCCCATCCAAAGAGACGTGTGTGGCGAATTTATCTGGTAAATCCGCCCAAAAGACCTGCCCCAAGACCAAGGGCAGCAAGCACAACCCTAACCCAATAGCGACAACTGTCCAATCAATTTTCTTAATCACGTTCATCATGTTCTTCTCCTCCAAATCCAGCAATCCACACCAAGACTTCCTCAAAAACCGTCACATTGAGGCGGTAGTAGATGTATGTTTTTTCTCGCTCTTCTAAAATCAGCCCTGCCTTTTTCAAGACTGTTAAATGATGAGAGACAGTTGCCCCTGTCACATCAAAGAGCTCACCAATCTCACCAGCAGACTTTGGTCCCGCTTTTAAGCTGTCCAGTATCTGTCGACGAATAGGCGCTGCGAGTGCTTTAAGTGTTTCTGATAAGCCCATCATGACCTCCTGATTTTTATTTAGAAATATTTCTAAATAAAGTATAGCACTTTCGGATGTATCTGTTCAGCATTATTTCGATATTTTTCTAAATAATGGAGATGGGAGGAGATAATAGTCAATCGAACTCATTAAATTGTGTCCAGCAGTTGGATAACGCCTGATAAATTAGGAGGCTAGGACTATTGCCCTAACCTCCTTTTCTATTTTTCTGTATTCAACCACTCAAAGCCTTGCTTTCTCAAAGCGTCTGTGAACAATGAGGCAAAGTCACTATTGGCTCCCCAAGAGATGTTGAGAAAACCGCCTCCGCCACCTGAGCCAATAACATCTGCCACAACCCAGCCCGCAGAAGATGTCAGGTGTAAGGTAACACTCACATAACTCTCGACTCGAAAATAGAACTTTTCAAAGACGGCGAGCACGACCTGTTGACTTCCAAGGTCATGTTTGACAACTTCCGCCAGATCAGCGTTTACCTCCGTCACTAGGCGGTCAAAGATAGCTTGTGGCTTCTCGGTTGTTTGCAAAACTAGTCTGTTTAAGCGTTCTCCCATGAGGTATCCTCCTGTTATTGCTATTGTTTTTCTGTAAGGGCAAAGGCACGGCTGACTTGAGGGGCGATGTATTAGAGATTACGACGAGTTCTTCGAGTCACTCTCCAGTTTTTAGGCAACTAGAGAAAACAAACCTCATTTGTTTTCCTCATCCATAGACAGGACGCTGAGGAAAGCTTCTTGTGGGACTTCGACCGAGCCAATCGCCTTCATGCGCTTCTTACCGGCCTTTTGTTTCTCAAGAAGCTTGCGTTTACGGGACACGTCACCGCCATAACACTTAGCAAGGACATTCTTACGCAGGGCCTTGATGTCGCTACGAGCCACGATTTTCTGACCGATGGCCGCTTGAATCGGCACTTCAAACTGCTGGCGTGGGATGATTTTCTTGAGCTTTTCCACGATGATTTTCCCACGTTCGTAGGCAAATTCCTTGTGGACAATAAAGCTGAGGGCATCGACCTTGTCGCCATTGAGAAGAATATCCATCTTGACCAGCTTAGAGGTACGATACTCGGAAATCTCATAGTCAAAGCTGGCATAACCACGAGTGGACGATTTGAGCTTGTCAAAGAAGTCAAAGACAATCTCTGCCAGCGGAATCTGATAGATGACATTGACACGGTTGTCGTCAATGTAGTCCATGGTGACGAAGTCGCCACGCTTGCGTTGAGCCAGCTCCATGACAGCCCCGACATATTCCTGGGGCACCATGATTTGGGCCTTGACATACGGCTCTTCGATGGATTGGACACGGGTCGGGTCTGGAAACTCAGATGGGTTTGCCACTTCAATCATCTCACCGTCTGTCGTGTTGACATGGTAGACCACCGACGGTGCGGTCATGATCAGGTCAATGTTAAATTCCCGCTCCAATCGCTCTTGAATAACATCCATGTGAAGTAGCCCCAAGAAACCACAGCGGAAGCCAAAACCAAGTGCTTGCGATGTTTCTGGTTCAAATTGCAGACTGGCATCATTGAGCTGGAGTTTCTCCAAAGCCTCACGGAGGTCGTTGTATTTGTTGGACTCAATCGGGTAAATCCCTGCAAAGACCATGGGGTTCATCTGCTTATAACCTGCCAAGGGCTCTGCTGCTGGCTGACTAGATAGAGTTACGGTATCGCCGACCCGGGTGTCTGCCACGGTCTTGATAGAAGCTGCGATATAGCCAACATCACCAGTTGCCAGAACCTCTCGACCGACCGCTTTAGGGGTGAAGATACCGACTTCAGTCACGTCAAAGGTCTTGCCATTGCTCATGAGCTGGATGGTGTCGCCCGGCTTGACCATACCATTGACCACCCGTACCTGCAAGATAACCCCACGGTAAGGGTCATAGACGGAGTCAAAAATCAAGGCTTGAAGCGGGGCGGTCACATCGCCAGTTGGCGCTGGAACTTTTTCAACGATTTGCTCCAAGATTTCCTCGATACCGATACCCGCCTTGGCAGAAGCCAAGACAGCTTCAGAAGCGTCCAGACCGATGACATCCTCAATCTCCCCACGCACCCGCTCAGGATCTGCCGCAGGCAGGTCAATCTTGTTGATAATGGGCAGGATTTCCAGATCATTATCCAAGGCCAAGTAAACATTAGCAAGAGTCTGTGCTTCAATTCCCTGTGCCGCATCCACGACCAAAATCGCCCCCTCACAGGCCGCCAAGGAACGAGAGACTTCATAGGTAAAGTCCACGTGCCCGGGTGTATCAATCAAATGAAAGGTGTAGGTCTCACCATCTTTAGCAGTGTAGTTCAGCTGGACAGCGTTGAGTTTGATGGTAATACCCCGCTCACGCTCCAAATCCATGCTATCAAGGAGCTGGGCCTGCATCTCACGGCTGGAAACCGTCTCGGTCTTCTCTAAAATCCGGTCAGCCAGTGTTGACTTACCGTGGTCAATGTGGGCAATGATGGAGAAGTTCCGAATCTTCTCCTGACGTTTTTTCAAATCTTCAATAGTCATACAAAATCCTTATTTTTCGTTTGCCCTCTATTATAGCAAATTTTGAGCATCTTGAGGAGTTTGTTGTTTAATTTTCTATGGCCTTGCATTAGATGTGAGAGCAAAATAAGAAAAAAGGAGAATTCCTAATATGAGAAGAGGACGATTGCCTACCACAAAACCTCAGCTATTTAAGACAATCATCTGAAAAGGCACCCCTTTTCTGTACAATTTTTATAAAGTGTTTTTGTTAAGCGATAACTCGCTTAACCATAGGTGTTTGGTAATCGAGACTACCGTGAATGCGACGACGAGACACTAGCATCCCTTGCGCTTCTAGGCATTTCTTGATTTTTCGTGCACCGTATCTGATTTGCTCTCACGGAAAATCTGTTTCACCTTTGCTTCAAGCTCCGCTTCAGATACTGGCTCAGTGGCTTTGTAGTA
>NZ_JBGTZA010000047.1:0-9657 GCF_041807805.1 Streptococcus sp. E29BA | reverse complement strand
ACACCTATGGTTAAGCGAGTTATCGCTTAACAAAAACACTTTATAAAAATTGTACAGAAAAGGGGTGCCTTTTCACCCTATATGACAAAAAGCCTTGCAATTAGGGCTTTTCATTATCCCTTTCGTTCAAAGATTTCTAAACTTTTACGAGCAATGCTACACACTCGACGTGGTCTGTCTTTGGTAACATACAATTTAACGATTCACGAATCAAAGGTGTCTAAACAAAACGCATCATCTTTAATAGCATTGAAACTATATCTACGGACAGCTAAAAAGCCTTGGAAACAGCTAGTTCCTAGGCTTTTTCTGTATTCTATTGTATCAATTTCCTTACTCCGATTTCTGTCGCAATTACCTTAATCATACTCTATCCTTCTTTTCAATTCATACAACTAACATAGCTATTTAGTTAACTAACATTATACCACACAAGTGAAAAAAGCGTGCCAGTTGGCACACCATAAATACTAATATTTATCTGCTTGGCTCATCGCACATGTGTTGGTGTTTCCTGAGTTAGGTAAAGGTAATACTGATCACCAACCTTGATGATATGCCCATCAGCTACGTCACTAACGATATTCTCTTGCTTTAAGACATAGGCAGGATCATTTAGTACTAAATCTTTATTAATCAGCGCTTCAAAGCTTACCTTACCATTGTAAAAGTGGTAGTGGTCACCGTGACTTGTGACATACCCCTCATCTGTCACCTGCACCACAATCTGCTCTGCGTGATTCCCTTCAGCTTCTGCCACGTCTTCTGGACTTAACTGACTGTCCTTCTCCTGGGAAATAGCTGAGCTGGTTGCTGTTGATTCAACATAGGAGACACGATGATTAGCTGACTCTTGAGAACAAGCTGCCAACACCAGCAAGCAAACCAGGTAAAAACTTAAACAAATTATATTTCATTCTTCCTCCGTCGCTAAAACATCTGCTAAAATCGTCAAATTAGCCTCTAAATTCTCTAAAAATGTCAAATCATTCTTAGGATCTGCTTCCAAGGTGTTCAACTCCTTAAATTGAACTGCTGTTGAAGTTGCCAGAGATTTCGCCAATTTGTCCGAAACTCTTTTTTCAACAAAAATCGTCTTAACCCCGTAGGTTGTGATGAATTCTTTAATCTCTGCCAACTGACGAGGACTAGGCTCTTGAGCAGACACGCCCGTGATACCAAGTTGTTTTAAACCAAAGCGTCTGGCAGTATAGGAGAACGCCGTATGCTGGGTAACAAAGTTTTTTTGTCGGCTACTCTCAAACCGTTGCTGGAATGTCTCGGCCAGAACATCAGCCTTATCTTTGAGAGCCTGAGCATTTTCTTCATAAACGAGACGATTGCTGGGATCAACCTGACTGAGTTGCTCTGCTATGACCAGGGCTTCCTGACCAACCAAGACAGGGTCTAACCAAGTATGTGGATCATAGAGGCTACTATCATCCATCCCTTCCTTAACAACAAACCCTCAACCCGCTCCAGTGGCAAGGTTTTGGATGCCTCTAACACACGAACCGAGGAACCTTTCAAATTGGGGTCCAATCGACCAGCCCAACTCTCTAAAATGTGGGAGTGGTAAATAAAAACATCGGCATCATAAATGGCTCGGACATCACTCACAGAAGGCTCAAAGTCGTGGATACCTGATGTTGAGTTAATCATGCGAACATCGTTAATGTCCCCAGATACTTCACTGACCAAGGCGTACATGGGTAAAAACTAGTGACAATCTTTAACCCTTTTTTCTCAATATTCTGATCTGACTGAGCACTACAACCAACTAAAGCAATTGAACTAACCAAATAAAAAAACCAGCGCACGAGGGATGCCATCATCTTCTCCTTAATCAGTAAACTACCAGTTAAGAATAGTGTACCAGCTCCCTCCTTAAATGTCAAACAGAAAAACAGCCCGGCAAGATGATGGTCAGCCATCACCATCATCTTGCCCGGTTGCTGTTTAGTAATCCTATTCTTTTTTGATTAGGGAAAGGGCTACAGGTTAAACTGGTGACGACAAGGCTAGCTAGCAATGTCGTCACAAATCTCGTTCTAAACAGATCACCCTTAATAAACTTAATCAAGTGTTCGATTCGATCTTAACCTTAGGCTGTTAAAAAATTTCAGCAGCTAGATAAAATTGGTTTTGCTGCTGATAGTCCTATTTCCGATACATCTTAAATTGTAGGAACAAATCGTTATAAATGCCCAGCCATTTCTGACCAAGGTTGTCGTAAACTTCTAGCTTTTCAACGGTTTCCTGACTAGGGTAAAAGGCCTCGTCCTCAGTAATCTCAGCAGGTAAGAGCGCCTTTGCCTTGGTATTTGGCGTGGCGTAACCGATATACTCCGCATTCTGGGCGGCCACTTCTGGGCGCAACATGAAATTGATAAAGGCATAGGCTTCTGCTTCGTGTTTAACCGTTTTAGGGATAACAAGATTATCAAACCAGAGGTTTGAGCCCTCGCTTGGGACCACATAAACCAAGTCCTCATTGGCATCCAGCATCTCGCTGGCCTCTCCTGAAAAGGTCACGCCAATAGCCGCATCCCCCTGAATCATATACCTCTTGAGCTCGTCAGCCACGATGGCCTTGATGTTTGGCGTCAGCTGGTTGAGCCGCTCAGCAACCGCTGTCAGCTCAGCCATGTTCTTTGAATTAAGGCTATGGCCCATGCTGTTCAGCCCGAAGCCCATGACCTCACGCGCCCCGTCCACCAGCATAATGCTGTTTTCAAAGTCAGGATTCCAGAGATCCTCCCAGTGAGCGATTTCCTCATCAATCAGGCTAGTATTGTAAATAATCCCTACCGTTCCCCAAAAATAAGGAATGGAGTAGTCATTACTTTCATCGAAACTCTTGCCCAAAAACTCCTGACCGATGTGCTCTAGCCCCTCCAGTTTAGACTTATCCAGCTTGACCAAAAGGTCCTCGCGCCGCATCTTGTCAATCATGTAGTCACTCGGCACCGCGATGTCATAGGTTGTCCCACCCTGCTTGATTTTGGTGTACATGGCTTCATTACTGTCAAAGGTCTCATACTGCACCTGGATGCCCGTCTCTTCAGTAAACTGCTCCAACAACTCAGAGTCGATGTAGTCCCCCCAGTTATAGACCACCAGCTTATTGCCACCTGTATCATTGGTCTTTTTCATCACGAGACTGATGGAAAATAGCAGAGCGACAATGGCGATAACACCCCCTAAAAAGGCATATAATCTACGCATGCTTGTCCTCCTTCTCTTGAGAGATAAAGTAGTAGCCAATCACCAGCAAGATGCTAAAGAGAAAGACGATGGTTGACAGGGCATTGATTTCAAGTGAAATCCCCTTACGCGCCCGAGAGTAAATCTCCACAGCCAAGGTCGAAAACCCATTTCCTGTCAAAAAGAAGGTCACCGCAAAATCATCCAGCGAGTAAGTAAAGGCCATAAAGTAGCCGGCGATAATCCCTGGGGTCAAATAAGGCAACATGACTTCTTTCATCATCTGAAAACGGCTTGCCCCAAGGTCATAGGCAGCGTTAATCATGTCAGCATTCATTTCTTTTAGACGCGGCAGAACCATGAGCACCACGATAGGAATCGAAAAGGCCACATGGCTCAGCAAGACAGAGACCATGCCCAGCTGAAACCCTAAAAAGGTAAAGAGCAAGAGAAAACTAGCACCAATCATGACATCAGGCGCAACCATGAGCACGTTATTAGCTGCCAGAAGGGCATTTTGCGACGACTGTCGCAGCTGATAGATGGTGATAGCCCCAAAGGTGCCAATCACCGTCGCTAAGAGGGCACTCAGAAAAGCCAGGAAAAAGGTCTCCACCAAAATCAACATGAGCCGACTGTCGCCAAACATGGTACCGTAGTACTCCAAGGTAAAACCAGAAAAGGCATTCATATCCCCCCCAGCATTGAAAGAATAAACAATCAAGTAAACAATAGGAGCATAGAGAATGACAAAGACTAAACCCAGATAAAGATTTGCTAATTTTTTCATTTCCGTCTCTCCTTTGTCACCCACATGGTCAAAATCATAGCCACAATCAGAACGACTCCGATGGTTGAACCCATACCCTTGTTCTGCGTGGTCAAGAAGTGTTGTTCAATAGCCGTTCCCAGCGTAATCACTCGGTTACCACCAATCAGGCGGGTCAGCATGAACAAGCTTAGACTGGGGATAAAAACTGATTGAACCCCTGATTGGACGCCATTAAGCGATAAGGGAAAGATGATCTTGCTAAAGGTCTGCACCTCGTTAGCGCCAAGATCTCGACTGGCATTGACCAAGTTCTGGTCAAGGTCGTCTAGGGCGTTAAAAATCGGCAAAATCATAAAGGGCAACTCGATATAGCTAGCCACAAAAATGAAGGAAAAATCCGTAAACAAAATCTGCTGGGGACCAACCCCAATAAAGCTCAAAAAGCTGTTAATCCCTCCTTGCTGACCGAAAATCCCCATAAAGGCGTAAGCTTTTAACAAGAGATTAACCCAAGTCGGCAAGATAACCAGCATGAGCCAGAGTTGCTTGTGCTTGATCTTGGTCAAGAGATAAGCTAAAGGATAGGCGACGACTAGGGTAATCAGGGTGATGACACCAGCGTAGAAGACTGAGTTAAAACTCATCCGCAGATAGGTGTTACTGCTGAAAAAGGTCTGATAGTTGGCAAGTCCAAAGTTCCCTTGCACATCAAAGAGCGACTGCCAAAAAATCAAGGCGACAGGCGCAACGACAAAGAGAACCAGCCAAAGGTAGTAAGGGACAGCCAGGAAACTAGAGGTTTTCTTCATGACGTTCCTCCTCAATAGCATTGATGAGACCGTCCTCAACCTCCTCAACCTCGACATACTCCTCAATACGAGCGTCAAACTCCTCTTCAGTCTCGTTGAGACGCATGATATGGATGTCTTCTGGCTCAAAGTCTAGCCCAATGACCTCTCCGACAATGGCCTTTCTGGTCGAATGAATCATCCATTCGTTACCGAGGTCATCGTAGGCGATAATTTCATAGTGAACCCCTCGAAAGAGCTGGGTATCAACCTTAACCTGCAACTTGCCCTCTTCTGGCAGGGTAATCTGCAAATCCTCTGGACGGATGACCACCTCAACAGGTTCATTAGGGCGCATCCCTCCGTCCACAGCTTCAAATTGCTTGCCGTTAAATTCCACCAAATAGTCCTTAATCATGGTAGCAGGCAAGATATTGGATTCGCCGATGAAAGTTGCCACAAAGTTGTTAATGGGCTCGTCGTAGATGTCAACTGGCGTCCCTGATTGGACAATCTCGCCTTCGTTCATGATAAAAATCCAGTCACTCATGGCAAGCGCCTCTTCCTGATCATGGGTGACAAACACAAAGGTGATGCCTAAACGCTGCTGGAGCTCACGGAGCTCATACTGCATCTCCGTCCGCAATTTCAAATCAAGAGCTGATAGGGGCTCATCCAGAAGCACCACCCGCGGTTGATTGATAATGGCACGGGCGATGGCTACCCGCTGGCGCTGACCGCCAGACAATTTCTGAATAGGCCGCTTATCATAACCCTCCAGACGTACCATTTTCAAGGCTTCTACCACACGACGGTCTATCTCAGCCTTGTCCACCTTTTTCAGTTTGAGTGGGAAAGCCACATTCTCATAGACGTTCATGTGGGGGAAGAGGGCATAGTTTTGGAAAACGGTGTGGACATCCCGCTTGTTTATTGGGACATCGTTAATCCGTTTGCCATCCAGATAGACATCACCGCTAGTCGCATCAAGAAGTCCTGCAATGATGTTCAGTATGGTTGATTTTCCTGAACCAGAAGCCCCCAAAAGGGTATAGAACTTCCCTTCTTCTAGTTCAAAATTAATATTTTTCAGCACCTGCGTGCCACTATCCTCGAATGTCTTTGTGACATTCTTAAAGGCGATAATCGGTTGTGTCACTGCCTGTTTTCCTCACTTTGTCTTATTTCTATCGGACTAATCCACTCAAGAGGATTATCCCTTTTCTCCAATCACTCGTACTTCTGTCTCAAGCGCAATGCCTGTTCGTTCTTTCACGACAGCCTGCACATGGGCAATTAACTGTTCATAATCTTGGGCAGTGCCATCAGCCACATTAACCATAAATCCTGCATGTTTGGTTGAGACTTCAACACCACCGATACGGTGACCTTTGAGATTAGCTTCCATGATGAGCTGACCTGCAAAATGTCCGACTGGTCGCTTAAAGACAGACCCACAGGACGGAAACTCCAGTGGTTGCTTGAGCTCGCGTAAATGGGTTAATCGCGCCATCTCTTGACTAATCAATGTGTAATCACCTGGTTTTAGGGCGAACTTAGCAGAGATAACAATATCCCCTGTCTCCTGAATAATGGAATGGCGGTAACCGAAACGCATGTCCTTGGCTTCAATGGTTTTTATCTCGCCTGATGAGGTCATCACCTTGACAGATAGTAGGATATGAGCAATCTCACCACCGTAAGCACCAGCGTTCATAAATACTGCCCCACCGATGCTGCCAGGAATGCCACAGGCAAACTCGAAACCAGTCAAACTGTGAAACTGAGCAACTTTGGTCGTTTCAATCAAGTTGGCCCCTGCTTCTGCTTCAATAACATAGCCATTAACCGTCACTGTATTGAATTTATCAAACATGATGACAAAGCCACGAATACCCCCATCGCGAACGATGATATTGCTTGAATTTCCCAAAACCATCCAAGGAATGTTTTCCTGATTGGCAAAGCGAACGAGGCGTTCCAACTCAAATTTGTTTCTAGGAAATGCAAGGTAGTCAACCGGACCACCAACTTTTGTGTAGGTATAGGGTTTCAGTGGCTCGTCAAACCGAATATCGATACCTGCTAAGGTGTCTATGATGTGTTGTTTCATCTGTCGTTATTATTCTTTTCCGTGTCAAACTAATTGCACAAATAGAGCAATCTTACCTATTATACCAAAAGCTCAAGCATTTGACGAGCCTTGAGGTGATAAAAGATGTCGTCTCACTTGACCAATAAAATAAAGTGAGCCTGTAATGACAAAAAGATCTTCTTCTCTTGCTTCCTCCAACCGCTCTAGCCATTTTTCAAAAGACGCTACACGGGGATAAGCTTCAGGGTAAGCCTCTAGGGCATAGGCCTTGGGATAATCAAATGTCGTGACGGTCAGGTCAGCAAAGCCTTGTAGCTGCTGCAACATAGAGTGAGCAGGCTTGGTATCTATGGCCGCAAATAGAATATGAATCGTCTTGTCAGCATAATCTTGCTGTAAGACATCGACTAGAGCCTTGATGCTTTCATCATTATGGGCACCATCAATCATGAGGTTGGGGAAGATAAACTCTGTCCGCCCCAACCAAAAGCTCTTGGCTAGAGCATTTTTGATGTGCTCATCAGTAAGATTTGGGTAAGTCTTTGCTAACAGGCGACTGGTCATCAGCGCTAGACTAGAGTTTGATACCTGGTGTTGACCTGGCATGGCCAATACGAGATTTGTTAATTGCCCCTCTTCGTCAGAAAAGGTGAGACCTGTGTCAGTCTCTGTCAGGTCAAAATGTTTGCCCTTTTCATAGATAGGGCTGGCTAGACGTTCAGCTGTTTGGTAAAACAGTTGGCGGACCTCCAAACGATGTTCAGCAAAAATTAAAGGAACCCCTCTCTTTAGCACACCGATTTTCTCACCAGCAATCGCCAGATGAGTATCTCCTAGAAAATTCTGATGGTCAAGACCAATCGAGGTACAAATAACTGCCAGCGGGGTAAACACATTGGTCGAGTCATACCGACCGCCCAAGCCCGACTCAATCACCACTAAATCGACTGGATGTAACCGAGCAAAGTAAATAAACATGATTAGGGTTATTAGCTCAAACTCCGTCACAGGACCAAAGTCCGTCTCGCTTTCCAAACGAGACACTACTGGCTGAAGGAGCTCAACCGCTTTGACAAAATCCTCACGACTGATCATATGACCATTAATCGCTATTCTCTCTCTAAAATCCATGATAGACGGCGAGGTGAAGGTGCCGACAGTATACCCTGCCTCCTGAAAGATATGTCTTAGATAGTTAACCGTTGAACCCTTGCCATTTGTCCCAACCACATGGATGGCAGCTAGCTGATGTTGAGGGTTGCCGAGTTGCTCTAATAGCCACTGAACACGCTCTAAACCTGGCGTTATCCCAAAACTTAAGCTCGTTTTCAACCATTCAAAAGCCTCTTGAAAATTGATCATTCCTTTTCCTCTTTAAGTCTCTATAGACCCAAATCATCCAGCGCTAAAAAACAAGATAGAGGCGAGGACTTAAGTCCCAGCCTCTATCACAGTCATTGTTTGCACTCGCTAAACATTAGAACTTCTTACGTTTACGAGCAGCTTCTGATTTGCGTTTGCGTTTCACAGACGGTTTCTCATAGTGCTCACGTTTACGCACCTCTTGAAGAGTACCAGCTTTCACAACCGCACGTTTGAAACGACGGAGTGCGTCGTCAAGTGACTCATTCTTACGGACAACTGTTTTTGACATATTTTTCACCTCCTCAAGATAATGTAACATTTTCACGTTCTTAGCCATTCTACCGAAAAATAGCAGATTTGTCAAGAGATTTGCAAAGTTTTTTGACGTTTCTCTATTAGAAATTTGTAGATCCGAATCTTAAAACATCAAGAAAAACCAACAATTTTAGCCCAAAGTAAAGTTGATACGGAGCCTGCTTGCCTGGGGAGCAAACGATGTACCCTGATATGAAAACTGCAAGCTAGGGTTGACCTAAAACAGGTCTTATAGCTAGCTAATCTCCTATACTAAAACAGTGACTCACGGCAATTGTGAATCTCTGTTTTTTGAGCTGAAAATTCTCTTTGTCTGAACTCAGTTATTAGTGACTATCCAATAATCAACTGTAGTTAATAAGAGCCATCAACACTTTAATCATCATGCTTCTTACGCTTAATAATAACGACTGCTAGTCCTGATATTAAGAATATAGTTCCACCTAAAGCAATAATTAGCGGTAAGGTATTTGAGTCAATCTGCTGTACCGTTTCATTTGATGGTTGAACAGAAGGTTTCGATGATAGAATATCCTCTGAGCTATCTGCTGACTTCAATGATTCCGGTTCAGTCTGAGTAACCGTCAAAGAAGGGATTGAAGACGTCGAGGGTTGACTAGTAGATGAGAGTCGTGACTCTATGTCTAGGTTACTCCTATATACACTTTGCTGAATAGAAGGGAATACAGTTTTATCCACTCCCATCGAAACATTATCTGTCTTTTCTGCTGGAGTGACGAGCTGATCAGAGGTCGCATTAGCCAATTTAGCTTGGGCGGCTTGGGCTGTGCTTTCCGCGGCTTCTACCTTACTTGTTGCCTCGGCGCTATCCTTGGCTTCCACTTCTTCCTCCCTGTCCCAGCGACCGTTGCTATTGCTGTCGGTGACTGCTGGGCTAGCCGGAAGAGAGACGGCACCTAGGCGACCTTCCAAGGCTGTCTTAGCGCTACCTGATGGCAAGCTGTCGACAGCATGTCTAGCTTCTGATAGGGCTGTACGCGCTTCAGCGATGGCCTCATCAACTGCGGATTTCTCCGTTGGAGTGACGAGCTGATCAGAGGTCGCATTAGCCAATTTAGCTTGGGCGGCTTGGGCTGTGCTTTCTGCGGCTTCTA